>DASVWD010000284.1 GCA_036389795.1 Longimicrobium sp. | reverse complement strand
CTTCGGGTGGGGTAAACGCACGCGCGCCCGGCCGAGCAGACCGGGCGCGAGCGGAACCATCAGCTCTAAGGACTAAGCACCAAGGACTAAGCACTTCGCACTTCGCACTTCGCACTCGTCGTCACCACCGGAACATCACCGAGTACGCGTCCACCCCGCCGCGGTCGACCACCAGGTGCTGGTAGCCCAGCTCGCGGCGTGCCACGCCGGGGCCCGAGCCGCCGCCGTCGCCCTTCACCTCGTCGCCGTAGCGGGCGCGCAGGTACTGGCTGAGCTCCAGCAGCGTCACCTGGCCGTCGCGGTTGGGCTCCAGCTGGCTGTCCTCGGTGTCGGCGCGGGCCTCGCCCACCGCCTCGGCGAAGAAGACGGGGAGGAAGCCGCCGGCGCGGAACTTCTCGGCCACCGCCGACACCACGTCCTCCTCCGACGAGAAGAAGCCCACGCGCCCCGGCTTGTTGATCACGTCCTTCGAGAAGCCGCCGCTGTAGCAGGCGTCGATCACCAGCATCACCATCCCCTGGTCGACTTCGTCGAGCATGGCGCCCAGCTCGTCGTCGCGGATGGCGGCGTCGAACATCTCGATCGTCTCGTCCAGCCCATCGGGGTCGTCGTCGTCCTGGGCGCGCACCCGCACCCGGCCGCCGTGGCCCGAGTGGAAGAACACCAGGATGTCGTCGGGCCCCACGCGCCCCGCCATCTGGTGCAGGGCACTCCGCACGTTGGCCACGGTGGCCTGGCGGTCGGTGAGCACGATGGCGTCCGAGGGGCTCATCCCCACCCCGCGCACCAGGGCGTCGCGCATGGTGGCGGCGTCGCGGGCGGTATAGCGCAGGTCGTTCGCCCGCCCGCCGTAGTCGCTGATCCCCACGAACACGCCCAGCACCCGGCCGCCGCGCCCGGTGCCCCGCTGCCGCCCGCTCGCGACGCGCCCGCCGGCCCCGGGGCGCGTGGGCGTCGCCGGCTGGCGCGGGCGGTCGACGGCCGGCCGCGTGGGCGGGGAGACGCGCGCCGCCCCGCCGCTCCTCACCGCCAGCGTGTAGCTCCCCGTTTCGCCGCGGCGGTACGAGGTGGCGACGACGCGGTAGCGCCCGGCCGCGCGCATCGGCACCTCCACGCGCGAGCGGGTGCGGGAGCCGTTGTCGTCGTCGTTGTCCACGCTCTCGCCGTCGGGCCCGCGCACGATCAGGTACGGGTCGAACTGGCTGGAGGAGAGCTCCACCACCAGCGTCTCGCCGGGGCGCCCCTCCACCAGGTAGGCGTCGCTGAACTCGCCGGTCTCCTCGAGCGTGCGGTCGCCCTGCTCCAGCCGCCCGCTCACCGAGCGGCCGATCTCCAGCGTGGCGGCGTCGCGCGCGCGGCTGGTCCCGCGCGAGGCGGTCCCCAGGTCGATCGTGAGCTCGTACGGCCCCGTCTCGCCCTTCTGGTACGAGGTCACCATCACGGTGTAGGTCCCCGACTCGGTGACCTCCAGGTCGACCACGGCGTGCCCCGGCATCCCGTCGGCGTCGTCGTTCTCGGTCTGCTCGTTCTTCGGGTCCTTGACGATCACGTAGGTGTCGAAGGCGCTGGAGCTGGCGTCCACCCTGAGCCGCTGGCCGGGGATCGCCTCCACCGTGTAGCGGTCCACGTACTCGCCGCTCCGCAGCGTCTGGTCGCCGCGCGCCAGGGTGCCGCGCTCGCGCCGCGCGCCGCCGGCCGCCACCCGGCTGCTGCCGCGGGCGATGTGCAGCTCGTAGCTCCCGGTGGTCTTCGGGCGGTAGGTGGTGGCCAGCACCCGGTAGCTGCCGTCCTGCGCGAGCTCGGTGGAGATCAGCGAGCGGTGCTGGTCGCCCTCGAAGTCGTCGTTCTCGATCTGCTCGCCGTCGGGCTGCACCAGGATCAGGTAGGGGTCCATGTCGCGCGAGCGCAGGTCCAGCACCACGCGCTCGCCGCGGCGCCCCTCGAAGGTGTAGCTGTCGCGGTACTCGCCGCTCTGCAGGGTGCCGTCGCCCGGCCCCAGCGTGCCGCGCTCCACGCGGTTCATCGCCGCGCCGCCGGCGTCGGCCGGCCGGGTGGCGACCGGCTGTATCTGCCCGCCGCCGTCCTCGTGCGAAAGGGCCAGCGTGTACGCGCCCGTCTTCCCCTGCGAGAGCGAGTTGGCGCGGATCACGTACTCGCCGTCGGCCGGCAGCGTCACCTCCAGGCGCGTGTTGGTGCCGTCGGCCCCGTCGTCGGCGGTCTCCAGCTGCTCGAAGTCCGCGCCGCGCCCGCGCCCGAAGGCCACGTAGGTGTCGAACGCGTCGGAGCGCATGACGATCACCAGCCGCTCGCCGCGCCGGCCGGAGTACGTCCACGTGTCGTAGTAGGAGCCGTCGCCCAGGCGCGTGTCGGTCCGGGCGAGCGCGCCGCTGACGGTCTGCCCGGCGCGGATCGCCTGCGCGGCGGCCGGGGCGGCGGCGAGCGCCGGGAGCGCCAGGAGGCCGAGGAGCGCGGCGCCGGCTCGGATGGCGGGACGGGAGTCCATAAATCCACCTCTCCAGGGAAGGATTGCCGCGGCGGGCGTGAGGCCGGGGCCCGGCCGCGCGGGGAAGTGCTGATAGCGTGGGATGGCCGTGCGGCGGGAGCGGCTGGTCGCGGGGAGCGGGCCGCCGCCGCGCGGAAGGTGATTTAGACTAAGTGAAATTCGCGCGCGGGGCAAGCTCCGGCGGGCGCGGGGTACCGGGCGCTAAGTCCTGAGTGCGTAAGTGCGTGAGTGCGGAAGTGCGCGGAGGAGCCGGAGGCGAGGAGACCTGCCGTCGCGCAGATGCTCGTCTGCCGATCCGAAGTCGTCGAGTACCCTCTCCCGAAGTTGGGAGAGGGTGGCGACGCGGTAGCGGCGCCGGGTGAGGGCTCACGCCGGCGCCGGCTTCCCGTTGGCGAGCGCGAAGGAGAGCCCCTCCAGCTCCAGCGTCACGTCCACGTTGCGCAGGGTGACGCCGCCGGGCACGCGCAGGCGCACCGGGGCGAAGTTGAGGATGGCGCGCACGCCGGCCTGCACCGCGCGGTCCACCACCCCTTGAGCCGCGTCGGCGGGGACGGCCACGATGGCGATGTCCACCCGCTCCTCGCGCAGCGTCCTGTCCATCTCCTCGTCGGGCTGCACCCGCACGCCGCCCCAGTCCTGCCCGATCTTGCGCGGGTCGGCGTCGAAGACGGCGCGGATCTCGAAGCCGCGCGCCTGGAAATCGCGGTACGACGAGAGCGCCGAGCCCAGGCGGCCGGCGCCCACCACCGCCACCTTCCAGGTGCGGGTGAGCCCCAGGATCGAGCGGATCTCGCGCAGCAGCTCGCGCACCGAGTAGCCGGTGCCCCGCTTGCCGAACGAGCCGAAGAGCGACAGGTCCTTGCGCACCTGCGCCGAGGTGGTGCCGCCGCGGCGGGCCAGCTCCTCGCTGGAGATGGTCTCCGCCCCCGCGCCTTCCGCCTCCTGGAGGAAGCGCAGGTAGAGCGAAAGCCGGCGCACCGCCGACTCCGAGATCTTTTTCATGCCCGCGGACACTGCGTACGGCCGGCCCGGGCGAGGGACCGCGCCGCCCGCCGGGAGCCTTGTGAAATGATTCACAAGATACACCTCCCTCCGGAGAGCGTCAACCGACCCGCCGCGTCCGCCGCAATCCGCGCGCCTCCCGGTCGGGCTGGACCGCGAACCTCGGGGGTTGGGGCGTGTCCCTCCGCTGCGCTCCGGGCCGGGCTGCGCGCGCGGTAGGGCACGATACGACTGTGCCCAACCGCGCCGGGCCACGTTCGCCACCAACCCCGTGGCGCCCGTGTCCCGGCCCTGTCGGGCGCGCATCCCTCACGCGGGGTTTCGTGCGAAAGCCAGCCTCCCTGCGCCGAGCCCGCCCCCGCACCGAAGGAGCCCGCGCAGGCGGGCTTTGCGCCGTTGTTGCCGCGGGTTCACCCGCCCGACACCAGCCCGCGCCGAAGGAGAGGGGAGCGCCGGAGGGCCGCGGAAGTTATCATACCGCAGCCACGTACCCGTCCCGACCCGACGCGCGAGCGAGATGACCCGCACGACCAAGCTCAAGATCGCCTACTTCCTGGTGCTGGTGCTGCTGGTGGTCGCCGCCCTGGCGGTGTCGGCCGTGTTCCGCAGCAGCCTGGCGGCGCTCGTCCTGATCGGCGCCGTGCTGCTGCTCCCCGGGCGCATCCAGGCCGTCGTGTACCGCGACCTTTACACGGCCCGCCGGCTGATGGCCGCGGGGAAGGCCGCGGAGTCCATCGAGTGCACCCGGCGCTTCCTGGGGATGATCCGCCGCAACCCCGGCAACAAGAAGCTGCTCTGGGCCAGCTGGTCGGTCTACACGGTCGACGTGGAGGCGATGGCGCTCAACAACCTGGGCGCCGCGCACCTGGAGCGCGGCGAGGTGGAGGCGGCGGAGCGGGCCTTCGAAGAGGCGCTGCGGCTGGACCCCGAGTACGCGATCCCCTCCTTCAACCTGGCCGTAATCGCCGGCGCCCGCGGCGACCGCGAGGCCGCCGAGCGCCACGTGGCCCAGGCGGTGAAGCACGGCTACCGCATCGTGAAGGTCGAGCGCGCCATCCAGCTGGGCCAGGCGCTGCGCGAGCGGGCGGAAGGCGCGCAGCCGGCCGTGAGCGGCTGAAGCCGCCAGCAACAACGGCAGAAAGCCTCGCAAACCGCGCGAGGCTTCACCAGACGAAAACAGATCCAGGGCCGGGACCGTCAGGCGCCCTGGTGCTCCGCGACGTCGAAGGTGTCGATCTGGTAGTCGGCGTCGGGGAAGTGCGCCGTGATCCGCAGCTCGCCCCCCATCGCCTCGACCACCTCCCGCAGCGTGCTCACGCGCACGTCCTTCCGCCGCTCCAGCTTCGACACGTTCGCCTGGCGGATGCCGAGCCGGCGAGCCAGCTCCTCCTGCGTGAGGCGGCGAGCCCTGCGGAGCTCGTTCAGCTCGATGGCGGCGGCGAGGGCCTCACCTTCGCGCAACCCGGCCTCGATCGTCTCGGGAGCCGCCTGAGCCCGAATCTCGCTCCAGTCCTTCAGAGGCATCAGACCCGATCCTCCTTTCCCAACTCGTTCAGGTGTTCGTCGAGTAACCGGTCGGCGATCGGAACGTTCTTTTCGTACCAGCGATCGTCCCCTGTCTTGTCGCCCCCCAGCAGCAGAACGGCCGTCCTCCTCGGATCGAACGCGTACAGCACCCGATAGGGCCGGCCCTCGTGCTGGATCCGAAGCTCGCGCATGTTCGCATGTCGCGAGCTGAAGACCCGCGAGCAGTACGGATGACGCAGGCGCGGTCCGAACCGCTCCAGAAGGTGAACGCCCCTGATCACGCTCTTTCGTTCAGGCTCCGTCAACGCGCCGTACCATGCGTCGAATTCCAGAGTACCTTTCACGGCCCAGTCCATGACAATATACCTGAGGGTGAATATTCCTTCAAGTACATGCCACAGGTGCGAGTAGCAGACGAGAAGGCAAAGTGGACGAAGTGCACGCCACGTTACCTTCCCGCCCGCGTACCCGCAAGACGGTCTTTTCCGGCTAGCGTTGGTCAGCCCGTGGAGAGCCCCCGCGCCTTGAGCGCGCGGGCGAGGTCGATGAACTTCCGGGGGGAGAAGGTCTCGGGACGCTGGACGAGGTCCATGCCGACCTCGGCGCCGAGCGCCTCCACCTGCTCGGGAGAGAGGCCGTAGGCGTCGCGCAGGATGCGCTGGAACTGCTTGCGGCGCTGCTGGAAGGCGGCGCGCGTCAGCTCGCGCAGCGCCGCCTCCTCCTCCGGCGCCAGCCGCGGCGGGTCGTGCGGCACGATCTTCACCACCGTCGACATCACGTCGGGCACCGGGCGGAACGCCTCGCGGCTCACGTTCATCACCCGCGTGGCGTCGGCCACCGCCTGCACCCCCACGGCCAGCGCGCCGTACGTCTTGCTCCCCTCCTTCTCCAGCAGCCGGTCGGCCACCTCGCGCTGCACCATCAGCACGACCAGGCGCGGGCGCGGACGGCGCTCCAGCATCCCGAACAGGATCGGCGTGGTGATGTTGTAGGGGATGTTCCCGATCACCTTGAGCCGCGCGGGGTCGCTGGAGACGCGCTCCAGCGGCACCTCCAGCACGTCCTGGTTGATCACCTCCACCGACGGCTCGCCCGCGAACTTCTCGGCGAGCTTCGCCGCCAGCGCGTTGTCGAGCTCCACCAGGACCAGCCGCCGCACCTGCCCGGCCAGGTGGCGGGTGAGCGCGCCCACGCCGGGGCCGATCTCCAGCACCTCGTCGTCGGGGTGCGGGTCGAGCGCGGCCACGATCTTCCGCTGGACGTTGGGGTCGATCAGGAAGTTCTGCCCCAGCGAGCGCTTGGCGCGGGGGAGGTCGTCCGGGTACGGCGGCTGGCGGGGAGGCACGGACGGAAAGTGCGAAGTCCTAAGCGCGAAGCGCGAAGTGCGGAGCGACCGAGCGCCACGCGTCGGCGCCCCCGGCCACCGGGCACCGGGCACCGGGCACTGGACCGTGCGCACTTCGCACTTCGCACCTCGCACTTCGCACTAGAACCTCACCAGCAGCGCGGTGCGGTCGTCCGCGGGCGCCGCCCCCGCCTGGCCGGCCAGGGCGAAGAGGCGGCGCACGATCTGGTCGGCGGGCTGCGCGCGCAGCTTCGCCACCTCGTCCACCAGCACCGCCTCGCCCCCCTTCAGCGCGTCGGAGAGCCCGTCGGTGAAGAGGAAGAGGAGGTCCCGCTCGGCCTCCCAGCGGGCGCTGGCCTCGCCGTACGCGTCGTGGTCGACGATGCCGAAGGGCGGATCGGTGGTCTGCAGCCGCTCGGGGGCGCCCGCGGCGGGGACGCGCCAGGCGTGCGAGTGGCCGGCGTTGGCGTAGGTGATGGTCCCCTCGGCGGGGTCGATCACCCCGTAGAAGAGGGTGAGGTACATCTCCGTGGTCTCCAGCTCGTCGATCAGCGCGCGGTGCGTGCGGCGCAGCACCTCGGCCGGCGGGTCGCCCTCCGAGGCGTGGATCGCCACCGCGCTCATGGTGAGCGCCATGATGAGCGCCGCGCCGAAGCCGTGGCTGGAGACGTCGCCGATCAGCACCCCCAGGCGGTTGCCCGGGAGCCGGAAGAGGTGGTAGAAGTCGCCGCCCACGCTCTCGGCCGGGACGCAGCGCGCCGCCACCTCGCAGTAGCCGGCGAACTGCTCCAGCGGCGGCAGCAGCTTGAGCTGGAGGTCGTGCGCCAGCTCCATCTCGCGCACCATCCGCTCCTGGCGCAGGCTCTCGGCGATCAGCCGGTTGTTCTCGACCGCCGCGCCGATCTGGCTGGCGATGGCCGAAAGGAGCTTCATGTCGCCCGCCGAGAAGCCGCCCTGCGTGGAGCGGCCGATCAGGTTGATGACCCCCACCGTGCGCGTCTCGCCGTCGGGCGGGGTGTAGCTCACCGGGACGGAGAGGAAGGAGCCGGCCTGCGGCTGGACCCCGGCGTCGTCGCACCCCTCGCGCCGGTAGATCTCGCCCGGGACCAGGATCACCGGCCGCCCCTCGCGGAAGACGGCCGCGGTCACCGAGCAGGGGTCGTCCACGGGGATCGGCCCGCGGTGGCCGTCGCCCCCTTCGACCGCCGTGAGGACCAGCTGGCCCGCGCCGGCGTCGTGCACCCAGAGCGCGGCGCGGCCGGCGCCCAGGATGCTGGCCACCTCGCTCAGGATCGTCCCCGCCGCCTGCTCCAGCGAGATGATGGAGCCCAGGATCTCGCTGATCGAGTAGAGGAGGTTGATCTCCTCGTACCGCTCGGCCATCTCGCGGCTGAACGAGCGGATCTCGTCGTCATGGCGCAGAACGCGCGACAGGGTGCTCGCAAGGAAGCGTGCGGCGCCCGCGTCGTCCCGCCCCGCCTCCCCCGCCACCTCCAGGCAGAACGGGCTCCCGGGCACCTCCACCGCCCCCTCGCAGGGGCCTCCGGACGGCGCGCCCTCGCCCAGCGCGCGCCACCCCTCGCCGTCGCGGGCCCACACGCGCACCTCGGCCCCGTACGCGCGCCGGAACTCGTCCAGCACGTCTCGCGCGGGCCGGGGGAGCGTGGGCGGGGCGGCGGCGGTCATGGGGAGGGCCCTACGAGGCGCGGGGGAGCGCGTGGTCGTTGTGGAGCACCATGCGCACGCAGTTGCCGCAGCCGGTGAAGTCCACCTCGTCCATCAGCTCGCGGATCAGGAAGATCCCGCGGCCGCCGGGGCGCTCCAGGTTCTCGGGGAGGGTGGGGTCGGGGACCGAGCCGGGGTCGAAGCCGCACCCCTCGTCGCGCACCACCACGGCCACGCGCGCGGGGGTGAGCTCCACCTCCACGCGCACCTGCTTGCCGGGGTCGCGGCCGTTGCCGTAGATCATGGCGTTGGCGAGCGCCTCGGCCACGCCCACGCGGAAGTTCAGGGAGAGGCGCCGGCCGCCGAAGCCGAACTCGCGGCAGCGCTCCACCAGCTGGGTGACGGCGGACTCGATCAGGCGCAGGTCGCTCTTGAGCTCCAGCGCGAACCTGGCCCACTGGTCGGTGTCCCGCCGGCCTGCCCTGCGTTCGGATGGGTCCATTCGCTTCGAAGCGTGTCATCCCGCGCCGCTCTGGGGCGCGGGCGGCGGTCACGGGTCGGGGGCGGGACGGCCCCCCCGGCGCGGGCGGCGCGCCCCGGACATATTAGCCGGGGGCGGGCCCGGCCGCCAACCGCCGCGTGCGCCAGGCGCCGGCGGCTAGAAGGCGGAGAGCGCGGCCTCGCGCGAGTCCGCGATGTTGAAGAGCGTGTCGAGCTTGGTGAGCTCGAAGAGGGTGCGCAGGTCCTCGTTGAGGTTGGCCAGCCGCAGCTCGCCGCCCTGCTCGCGGATCTTCTTCGACAGGCTCACCAGCACGCCCAGCCCCGAGGAGTCGATGTACCCGGTGTTGGTGAAGTCGATGAGGAACTTGCGCGCGCCGCCCTCGAGCTCCTCGAGCACCCGCTGCTTCAGCTCCTGCCGGTTCCCCACGATGAGCTGGCCCTCCACGTCGACCACGACCACACCGCTCTGATTGCTCGTCCGGAAGCTCATGGCTCCTCTGGGTCCTAGACGGTTGGAATGGGATGCCCGCACGCCGGGGCGCCCAAAGGCAAAGACGGTGCCACCTGCCACCGCACCGCGCCCCTGTTGCGCCGAAGCTAGAAGCCGCGCGGCGGAAGCGCAATCGGTCGTCGCGAGGGGGCCGGAGAGTGCAACGAAATTTGCCAGTCGCGTCCCCACGCCTCGGGGCCGCGGATCGTTCGGAAGCGGAGTCCGGAACCCGCCGCCGCGGCCGGCCCGGGCTCGAGGACGATCCTCCGCCGGACGGCGTCACGCCTCGGGGTGCGCGGCCGACTGGATGGCCGCCTCGCGCGGGCTCAGCATGAAGAAGAGGGCGAGCGCCCCGTGGAAGGCCAGGCAGAGGGGGACGTACGCGAACGCCAGCGCGAAGGCGGCCAGGTACCCCACCGGCCCCAGGGCGAAGCGCCGGGTGATCCCGCCCACCAGCCGCGGGTCGGCCCAGTCGGCCAGGAGCCGCGCGCGGCGGGCGCTCCACCAGAGCAGGTTGTAGACGACGGCCGTCACCAGGAAGGCGCCGCTGTAGAACGCCGCGGCGGCACGGCGGTGGCCCGCCTCGGGGAGGTTCTCGGCCAGCACGGCGGTGGGGAACGGCAGCGCGGCGATGCACATCAGGAACAGCACGTTCACGATCATGAAGCGGTGGTCGGCGCGGGCAATGAAGTTGAAGATGTTGTGGTGGTTGATCCACATGATCCCGATCACCAGGAAGCTGATCGCGTACGCCAGGTACGAGGGCCAGAGCAGGACCAGCGCGCGCCACAGCCCGCCCGCGGCCTCCACCGCCTGGTCCGACGGCACCCGCACCTCGATGATCAGCAGCGTGATGGCGATGGCGAACACGCCGTCGCTGAACGCCTCGACGCGCGCGGTCTCGTTGGCTTCGCTCGCCTGCGGGGCGGCGTGCCGGGCGGGAGGAGGGGCGGTGCTCATCGGCGGGTGCAGGCTGGGGCTCAAGCTGGGCTCGGGCGAATGAATTCGCTGCAACGACCACACGAAGTCCGCCTTCGCGGACTGGCGGCTCTCGCGCGGCGGTTGCTCTCGTGCACGGATGCCGCACACGTGCGGCCGACAGCACCCCGACCGCGGCGCTACCCCGCCATCAGCGCGGTGATGCAGGCGGTGTTGACCACGTCTTCCACGCTGGCGCCGCGCGAGAGGTCGTTGCAGGGCCGGGCCAGGCCCTGCACGATCGGGCCGACCGCCTGCGCGTGGGCGAGCCGCTCCACCAGCTTGTAGGCGATGTTGCCGGCGTCCAGGTCGGGGAACACCAGCACGTTCGCGCGCCCCGCCACCGGCGAGCCGGGCGCCTTCCTCCCGCCGATCGACTCCACCAGCGCGGCGTCCACCTGCAGCTCGCCGTCGGCGGCCACGTGCGGGGCCTTCTCGCGGAAGAGGGCGAGCGCCCGGCGCACCTTGTCGACCCGGGGCCCCTGCGCGCTCCCGGCGGTGGAGTACGAGAGGAAGGCCACGCGCGGCTCGTCGCCCACCACCTTCGCCCGCGCGTCGGCGGCCGCGGCGGCGATGTCGGCCAGCTGCTCGGGCGTCGGGTCGGGGACCACGGCGCCGTCGGTGAAGGTGAGCACTTCCGTGGCCTCGGAGCGGAAGGGCGGCACCACCATGTAGAACGACGACGAGACGGTGCGGATCCCCGGCGCCGGGCCCACGCCGTAGATGGCGGCGCGGATCACGTCGCCGGTGGTGCTGGCGGCGCCGGCGAGCGAGCCGTCGGCCATCCCCGCCCCCACCATCAGCGCGCCGAAGACGAGCGGGTCGCCGGACTGGCGGAGCGCGTCTTCCTCGCTGCACCCCTTCGCCCGGCGCCGCTCGTAGAAGCGCGCGGCGAGCCCGGCGCGCCGCGGGTCCGTCGCCGGGTCGACCACCTCCACGCCGCCGGCGCCCAGGTCCTCCAGGTCCGCGCGCGTCAGGTCGCCGCCGAGCACGATCGGCCGCACCAGTTCCTCGGCGTGCAGCCGCGCCACCGCCTCCAGCGTGCGCGCGTCGAACCCCTCGGGGAAGACGATGGTGCGCCGCTTCTCCCTCGCCCGCTCGCGGATCGATTCGAGGAACGTCATCGGAAACCTGAAACTCTCCGTCTCCAGAACGAAAACGATGTCATCCTGAGTCTACCACCGCGCTGCGCGCGACCAGGGAGGATGAAACGGGTGTGGGAGCATAAATTGGGCGGGTGGCGTCGGCAAAGAGGTCGGTAAGCTCATTGGTGCGAGAGAGCCCGTTCCTGAGTCAGACCC
>DASVWD010000283.1 GCA_036389795.1 Longimicrobium sp. | reverse complement strand
GAGGCATGGGTCCGCGCGGTGGGGCTCCTGCAGACCATCCCGGGGATCGCGCTGCTGGCCTTCATGATCCCGCTGCTGGGGATCGGCGTGCTGCCGGCGCTGGCGGCACTCTGGCTGTACTCGCTCTACCCGATCGTCCGCAACACGTACAGCGGCGTTCGCGACGCCGGCCCCGAGGCCACCGAGGCCGCCCGCGCGCTGGGGATGAGCCCGGGGCAGGTGCTCCGGCACGTGCGGCTGCCGCTCGCCGCGCCGGCGGTGATGGCCGGCATCCGCACCGCCGCGGTGATCACGGTGGGTACCGCCACGCTGGCCGCCTTCATCGGCGCGGGCGGCCTGGGAGACCCGATCGTGGCCGGGCTGGCGCTCTCCGACACGCGGATGATCCTCTCCGGCGCCATCCCCGCCGCGCTCCTCGCCCTGCTGGTGGACGGCGTCCTCGCGCTGGCCGAGCGGGTGGTGCGCCCGCGCGGGCTGGGATGAGTCTCCTGAACAGGGAGAGCTACGGCTGGGGAGCGGGAACGCGGGCCCGGCGGCGGCCGCCGGAGAGCACGCGCCAGTAGACGAAGCCGTTGACGGCGAGCACGAAGACGCCCAGCACGAGCTGCATCCAGCGGGTGAGCCCGGCCGGGTACATGATCGCCACGATGTAGTGCTCCACGAAGCCGCCGACGTAGCCCGCCTGCCGTCCCAGCGCGCGCAGGTGGTTCTCCAGCGGCGTGAGCGGGCAGATCCACCCGCCGAACTCGATCAGCGCGCCCCAGGTGGCGCAGGGCAGGTGCAGCCACACCAGCCGCCGCCAGCGCAGCACCAGCAGCCCGCCCAGCACCACGAACAGCACGAAGCAGAAGTGGATCACCACCACGGCGTCGGCCAGGAAGCGGTAGGTGGCGGGAGAGAGCGACATCGGAGGCGGCCCGGGTGACCGGATGCGGATCGGCGGCGTGACCACTCTCCCGAAGAAGCAGGAGGACCGGGCATCGCGCAAGAGCCCGGTCCTTCCGCTTTCCCGATCCGGTTCAGGGCCGCGGTACCTTGAGCCGGCGGTACTCTTCGTCACGCATGGCGTTGATCCGGTTGCGGATCAGCCATCGGCAGCGGCGTACGTGATCGACCACTGCTTCGTACTTGGGTGCGGGTGCGTTCAACTCGTAATCTGCCCGGTCTCGAGCGGCTCTGAGAAGAAGCAGCACGCGATAGATCTCTTCGAACTGGTCCCCGCCCGTGCCTACCGCTTGGAAGATCGCTTCATGCGTGCGGCTCGATGGCACAGTGCCGGGCCCCTGCGCCTCTTCGATCCGCTTCCGTACGGAGAGCAACGCGGCATAGTAAGCGCGGTTCTCGGCCGTACGCAGCAATGCCTCCGTGTCGACTTTGGGAATCTTGATGCAGCAGACGTCCGCGACCTGGAGCCACCGCTCGGGATCGAATGACATTCAGGCAAACAGAGGCAGGTAGTCTGGATCGGGGCTGATCGTAATCAGGAAACGACGCAGAGTATCGGGACGGGCGAAGCGCTCCCGAAGCCTCGTGTAGAGCGTGCTCTCGAACTCGAACAGCGGTTCGTGCTCGGTCGTCTGCGCGAGGATCTCGACCGTGAGGTAGGGGGAGCCATCGAGATCCGAATGCACTTCCATCTTCTGGACACGCACCGGGCCCAGCTCGCGAACGACCTCGTCGTACGCGAACTCCAGCGCCGTCCAGAGGCGATATTTGTGGATCAGCGCCCGGGCCGAGCGGGGACGAACGAGCGGGAGCCGGAGCTTCTCCCGCCAGGAGAGCGGCTCCGCGCCGGCAGCTTCGTACAGGGCGGTGCGGTCCGGTCGAGCCGCCTCCGGCGCGGTGGAGGCAGCCAGCCCCTGGTGCGCGAGCGTCGTCATTCGTCTTCGTTCAAGATGCACGTTATGGCGAATTGCGCCTGTATAATGCGAGTTTCGTACGGAAGTGTCAAGTTTGTCCATCTATCTATGGGATTACCAGCAAGTTGCATGCGGCGCCGGAGCACGCTGATGAACGGGAGGACCGGGCGCCCCGCGAGCGCCCGGTCCTCCGTGTCCTGCGATCTATGTCGGTCAGCCCGTGAAGTCTCTGTGAACGGCCGGCGCGCGGGCATTCTGTCGCGCCGGCCGGCCTCCCGTCGCCGGCGTCAGGCCGCCAGGGCGGGGCGGCCGTAGGTGAGCACGGCCTCCAGCGGCAGCCGCGGCGAGCGCGCGGACGGGGCCTGCGCCACGCCCAGCCGGAAGAGCATCAGCCGCGTTCCGTCGCCCGCGGCCTCGAAGAGCGCGTCGAAGCGCTCGCGCAGCGCCTGCAGCTCCTCGCGCTCGCGCGCGGAGAACACCGTGGCCGCGCTGCCGTCCAGCATCTCGAACATGTAGACGAGCGCCGCCAGCGGCTGCAGCGCCAGGCCCAGCGAGGTGGCGCGCAGCCACACCCGCTCCACCGCCCGCCCCCCGCGCAGCGCGCTCGCCGGCGCCGCCCCGCCCACGGTGATCAGTCCCACCGCCGACGAGCGCGCCACCGCCCGCTCCGCCTCTTCCTGGAAGGCGCGGCCGCCGCCCAGCTCGCGCAGCGTGGCCGCCACGTCGGGGCGCGCCGCCACGCGCAGGGCGGCCTGCTGCGCGGGGGTGAGCTCCAGCGCCTCGACGGGGATGCCGTCGCCCGCGCGCGCGGCCTCCTCGCGCGACCAGCGCACCTCGTCCACCATCTCGCGGTGCAGCTCGCGGCAGAGGTAGCGGATGCGCTCGCCCGCGCCCACGATGCGGCCCAGCTCGGCCAGGTCCTCCTCGCGGGTGAGCAGGTCCAGCCGCGCTCCCCGCACGCGCGCCGCGTCGGCCAGCGCGGTGAGCGCCCCCGCGCCCAGGGCCACCCGCGCCGGGGTGCGGCGGTTGGTCACCCGCTCGGCGAGCTGCGGGAAGAGCTCCGCGTCGCAGGCCACCGCGTCGCCCGCGGGCTCGAAGGTGAGCGCGGCGGCCACCAGCGGGTCGCGCGGGCGGGGGAAGGGCTCGGTGCGGACGCGGTAGCCCCGGTGCGCGGCGGCCACCGCGATGTTCTCGATCGCCGCGCCCAGGCCCAGGTGCGCGGCCCGGAAGGCGGGGTCGAGCAGGGTGGACGAGCGCGCCCGGTCGTGCAGCACCCAGAGCCGCTCGCCGTCCCAGTTGAAGCGCCACGGCTGCCGGTTTGCGGCCGAGGGGGCCAGCGTGCCGTGGTGCACGCAGAAGCGCACCAGCTCGGGGATGCGCCCGTCCACCCCCGCCAGCACCCTGAGGCGCGGGGCGATGGTGGTGACCACCGAGAGCGCGGGGCCGCCGTCGGCCAGCACGGCCTCGGCGTCCACGGAGCGACGCCCGCTCGGCAGCGGCTGACCCAGCGCCAGGCGGCGCACCGCCATGGCCACCGTGGCCCCGCCCAGCGCCGCGTCGGAGCCCAGCTGCGGCCACGCCGACACGGTGCGGCGGATCTCCACCAGGCTGGCGGCGGCGCGGGGGCTGGCGCGCTCGGCGTCGGCGATCACCAGCTCCAACGCGCGGCGGGCGTCGTCGTCCAGCGCGGCGACCCCGGCGGCGGTGAGCTCGCCCGCGCGGCCGTGGAAGAGCGGGCGCCCGGGCTCCAGGTCGAAGCGCTCGGTGTCCAGCGTCCCCCGGTCGCCGCTCTCGGCCAGCACGGGGATGCCGGCGGCGCGGGCCTTCTCCCGCAGCAGCACCCGCGCGTGCAGGTCGTCGCAGCCGTCCACCACCGCGTGCAGCGGCACGTCGCCGCCCAGGAAGTCGGCCACGTTCTCCGGGGTGAGCCCCTCGTGGAAGAGGGTGATGCGCGCGAACGGGTCCAGCTCGTAGATCTGCCGGGCGGCGAGCACCGTCTTGGGCACGCCCAGGTCGTGCACGCCGGCGCGCACGCGGTTCAGGTGGGCGAGCCCCACGGCGTCGAAGTCGGCGAGCTTCAGGTGCCCGCACGCGCCCTCGAGCGCCAGGGTGAGCGCGGCCGCGTTCCCGGCGGCCAGCCCCACCACGCCCACGTGAAAGCGGGCCAGCCGCTCCTGCTCCGGGGCGGCCACCTTGTGGCGGTTGCGGTCCAGCCGCAGCTCGGCGAACTCGGCCGGGGGAAGCACGTGCACCAGCCGGCCGGACCAGGGATAGAACACCCAGCGGCCGTACTCGGAGGGGAGCATCCCTGCCAGCACGGCGTCGCGCGCGTCCAGCGCCGAGTCGGGCGGGAGCGCGCCGCTCCGGGCCCGCACGCGCAGCAGGTCGTGGATCTGCTGCTCGATGGTGTCGTGGAGGCTCCGCACCTGCCCGGAGCCGATGAGGTGGTTCAGGCGCGCGGCGTCTCCCGGGCGCGATATGTCCAGCACCAGGGGCGAGGATGCCGCCTCGCCCCAGGCCTCGTCCGTCGTGATGAAGTCGTTGGCCAGCACGGAAAACCTCCTGCTCATGGTAGACGTCGGCGGGAGCCGCGCTTTCGAGCCGCGCGGAACTCCCGCCGCTATCACGTCTTAGCAACGAGCGGACCGGTCCGGGCCACCTGATGTAATCGTTTACATCCCAACGCCTTGTCGATCCGCACGGCTGGATAAACTTTCATCCCGGCGGATATTTTTGGGACATCGGAGACCCAACTGGGGAGCGGGTGCCGCAGCGTCTAAGAGGTTCCCGGCGGACGGTTTAGCAAACAAATGAACGATGCACGCGTCCGGAGGGAGAGGGTCCGGGCGGACCGAAGCCGCGTGCCGGAAGGCCTGCAGAGGCCAAAAGGAAGCGCGGCGGGCGTGGGCGCCCGCCGCGCGGTTCTCTCGCCGCTTCAGCTCGCGGTCACTCCCCGCCCGCCTGGCCGGTGGGGGTCTCGGCGCGGTGGATCTGCCCGCGCAGGTCGCCGAAGTACGTCTGCCCGGTCGTGTGGAGGTTGAAGTACAGCTCCCCGTCCCGGGCGAGCCGCGCCAGCCCCGCGATCGTCGAGGTCTTGACGGGCCCGTTGGACCCGAGCGACGGGCTGGGGATGACGCACCCGGACGTGGCGACGCCGACCAGGCCCTTCCCGGCCTCGGCGGTCCTGACGATGTGCTCGTTCCTCAGCTCGACTGAGAACGTGCCGTCCGCCAGGTTCTGCTTGAGGTCCGTGGCCTGCGCGAAGTCGACCAGGATGGGGCCCAGGATGCCCGGCCGCCCGCAATGGATGTGGAACATGTTGACGGCGGAGAGGTCGACGCCCTCGACCCGCACGTCCACGTAGGCCCGGCTGAGGTCGTTGCTGAACCGAAGCTGGCCATGGGCGCGATGACCCGCCGCTTCGCGCTGGGCGCGGCTCTGCGAGGGCGTGGTCGAGCGGAACCTGGACGGCGTGGAGCCGGGGGTGTTCTCCTCCTCGTCGCCCTCCTGCCACGGGCTCAGGAACGCCTCGAACACGAGCCCGATCTCCTTGCCGCGCTTCGGGTCCAGGCTCGGGGCGGGTGCCGGCGCGGAGGCGGCGGACGCCGATGCCGCCGGCGTCGCCGCCTCCGCCGTGGACGGTTGATCCGTGGAGCCGCACCCCCAGAGCAGCGCGAGACCCGAAATGCAGACGTACCGCAGATGCATTGCCGCCTCCGTCGGTTGGCCGGTTCAGGGAGAGACTTCGGGATGCCGCGGTATCCTCGCTGGCGGTGCTGATACGAAACACGGCAGTTTTCGCAAAGTCAACATTCCTGAACAAATGGCCGCGGCTCATCACGCCGTCTCATTCGCGGTCGGCGCCGGGGTGACGCGGCCGGTATGCGCGGAAGAAGCCGCGTCCGTCATCCCGGACCCCTGATTTCTGCGGGCACTCGACGGGGAACGATCTCACGGGAGTCAACGGAGGTAACGGAGGAACTTCATGTTGTTCTCCGTTGACTCCGTTAACTCCGTGTGATGCATCAACTCGGTCGTGCTCGCGCTGCGTCCCGGCGGCGGGCCAGCAGCGCGTCCAGGCTGTAGCGGCCGCCGCCGCGCGCGGAGAGATAGAAGAAGACGAAGCAGTAGAGCGCGGGCAGCTCGCCGCCGTTGAGGATCGGCCAGAAGCCGTCTTTCGCGTGCGCCAGGAAGTAGGCGAAGGCCATGAGCCCCGAGAGGAGGAACGCCACGGGCCGCGTGAGGAGGCCCACGACGAGCAGCGGGGCGACAAAGGTCTCCAGGATGCCCGCGAAGAAGCCTCGCGAGAACGGCTCGGCGGTGTTTCCCGGCTCGCCCCGGTAGCCGCCCAGCACGCCGAACATCTTCTGCGCGCCGTGCTGCATCAGCATCAGCCCGGCGACCACCCGGAGGAGCGCCAGCGCGGCCTCCTCGAAGCGGTGCATGAAGAACGGTCTCATCTTCCTCCCGCCGAAACACGTCCGTCCCTGGCTGCGGACCCTTCAGCCGCGGCGCCTCTCGACCACCTTATTACCATGTGGGGTTCCGATGCGGGGGGCAGCGCAAGGCGCGCGCCCCCGCGGTCACGGGCGCGGCAGCGGCGGGAGGGGGAAGACGGCGCCGAGACGGCCGTACTCGGCGCGGGGGGCCTGGACCAGGACGGGGCGGGCGCGCGGGTCGAGCCAGCGCAGCAGCGCCGCGAGGTCGCCGGCGTCCATGGCCGTGCAGCCGACGGTGGGGACGCCCGGCGAGCGCCAGATGTGGAGGAAGATGCACGAGCCGCCGCCCGGGGCGGTGGGGGCGACGTTGTGGTCGACCCAGACGCCCAGCCGGTACAGCTCGTCGGCGCGGCGCATCTCCTCGTGGCTGGTCCAGTCGGGCGCGGCGACGGTGTCGCGGTCCACCAGGCGGTTGTAGCGGCGCGAGCGCGCGTCGTCCACGCACTCGACGCTGGGGTCGGTGGCGACGTACGGCAGGCGGATCCAGCGCGCGGAGTCCGCCGGCGCGTAGCCGAACGCCGGGCCCAGGCCGAAGACGCCGGCCGGCGCCTTCCCGTCTCCCTCGCGCTTCACCGGGCCGGCGCCGCGGGGCTCGCCGTGCAGCCCGCGCCCCCACGCCAGCCCCGTGCGCCCGACCGACGCCCTGACCGGGCCGCCGACGGCGCGCCAGGGCGCACGGGCGCTCGCCCGCTCGTAGCGCTGGAGGACGGCGTCCGTGGCGTCCCACCCGTTCGTGACCACGACGACGGCCTGGAGCGGGGCGTCGGCGGGGGCGGCCGCCTGGGCCGGGAGGCCGGCGGGGATGCAGGAGGCGAGCGAGAGCAGGGTGGAGAAGAGCGAGCGGCGCATCGGCTGGGTCGACAGGGACGATGGATTCCGGGTGAGGAAGGAAGTTACCGCGGCGCGACGGATCAGGGGAGCATCGCCGTCTTCGCGACTGCAGGAGGAAGACAACTGCTTGTCTCACGCAGAGGAGCAGAGTCAGCAGAGGAAAAGCACCGCGAGCGATTTGTTCTCTGCTAACTCTGCTGACTCTGCGTGAGGCCAAGCTGTTCTTGGACGAGAGAGAGCCCGGCGACCCGCGTGGCCCGCCGGGCTCTCGTCGTCTGCCGCCGAAGGATCAGTACGCCTTCGCGAACACCGCGTCCGTGGTCGCCGGGCGGCCGCAGATGACGCAGGGGGCCTCGGTGCCGCTCTGGTCGAACGGCAGGCAGCGGATGGTGACACCCAGGTCTCTCGCGCGCTCCTCGCACGCGGCGTCGCCGCACCACTTGGCCACCACGAAGCCCGGCTGTTCGGAGGCCGCCGCGCCGTCGCCGCCCTGCTCGAAGTAGGCGCGGAACTCGTCGAAGGTGGCCACGTCGCGCCGGGTGCGGGCCTCCTGGTAGGCGCGCGCCTGCTCCAGGTAGCTCCGCTGGATCTCGTCCAGCAGCGCGCCCACGCCGTCCACCAGCTCCTGCCGGCCCATGCGCACGTAGTCGAGCCCGCGGTCGCGCCGCAGGAAGCTGACGCCGTCGTTGGCCATGTCCTTGGGCCCCAGCTCCAGCAGCAGGGGGACGCCGCGCTTGACCCACTTCCACTTCTTGTCGCGCGCCTCGTACAGCGTGTCGTCCACCAGCACCTCGATCGGGCGTCCCCCGGCGAAGGTGCGGCCGCGGAGCTCGTCGGCCACGCGGCGGGCGTAGGCCAGCACGTCGTCGCCGCCGTCCTTCTTGAGCATCGGCACCACCACCGCCTGGTGCGGCGCCACCCGCGGCGGCACGCGCAGGCCGTTGTCGTCGGCGTGCGTCATCACCAGCGCGCCCACCAGCCGCGTGGAGACGCCCCACGAGGTGGTGTAGGCGTGCTCCTGGCCGCCCTCGGCGCTCTGGAAGGAGATGTCGAACGCCTTCGCGAAGTTCTGACCCAGGTAGTGGCTGGTGCCGGCCTGCAGCGCCCGGCCATCCTGCATCATCGCCTCGATGCAGTAGGTGTTCTCGGCGCCGGGGAAGCGCTCGCCGGGCGTCTTCTCGCCGGGGATCACCGGCACCGCCAGGTCGTCTTCCACCACGCGGCGGTAGACGTCGTGCAGGATGCGCAGCGTGTACTCCATGGCGTCGTCGTGGCTGGCGTGCGCCGTGTGCCCCTCCTGCCAGAGGAACTCCGTCGTCCTCAGCAGCACGCGCGGGCGCAGCTCCCAGCGCACCACGTTGGCCCACTGGTTGAGCAGGAGCGGCAGGTCGCGGTAGCTCTGCACCCAGTCCGCCATGCTCTCCCCGATGATGGTCTCCGAGGTGGGGCGCACGATGAGCGGCTCGGCGAGCTCGCCCGTGGGCACCAGCTTGCCCTCGCGCGCCTCCAGCCGGTGGTGCGTGACGACGGCCATCTCCTTGGCGAAACCCTCCACGTGCGCCGCCTCGCGCTCGAGATAGCTGAGCGGGATGAAGAGCGGGAAGTAGGCGTTCACGGCGCCGGCCTGCTTGATGGCCCGGTCCAGCGTCTTCTGGAGTTGCTCCCAGATGCCGTAGCCCCACGGCTTGATGACCATGCACCCGCGCACGTGGCTCATCTCGGCCACGTCGGCGTCGCGCACCACGGCCTGGTACCACGAGGCGTAGTCCTCGTCGCGGGTGGGCTGTATGGCGGTGCGAGGGGCCGCCTTCATCATCTGCTGAGCCACTTCCCTAACCCTCTCGATCGGAATGAAGATCCGTGCAAGACAGAAAACGTCCCCCGGCGTGTGGGAGGACGGTAGTCGAAGCATAAACCAGAGAGGTGCCGCGTCGCAAGTCGCCCGCGTACTTCGCACTACGGGTCTGGGCGTGTCCCTCCGCTGCGCTCCGGGCCGGGCTGCGCGCGCGGTAGGGCACATACGACTGTGCCCAACCGCGCCGGGCCACCACCGCCACGATACCCCTGTGGCGGCGCTGTCCCGGCCCTCCGGGCGCGCATCCCTCACGCAGGTCTCGTCGCGCGAAGCGCCGGGGTGTTTCCCCTCTCCCGCAGTCTGGGAGAGGGGAGCGCGGCCCTCGGTCGTGAGGAACGAACGACCGGGGCCGCGCGGGGGAGAGGGCCCGTGGGGCTGTCTGCCCCCGCCGCCCGCCCTTACATTGCCGCGGGCGAACGGGGGCGTCGCACACCGGGCCGCGGAAACGGAGTCCAATGGCGGGAGGGTCGGGCGGGCGATGAAGATCGCCTACTTCACGGAGAGTCTGCTGCCGCTGGTGGACGGCGTCTCGCGGACCCTCGCGCAGCTCTTCGCCTTCCTGGAAAAGCAGGAGGGGGTCGACTTCCGCGTCTTCGCCCCCTTCATGCCCCCGCCCGAGGTCTCCTGGCGCGACCGGGTCAGCCGGGTGCCGTACATCCGCTTCCCCCCCTACCCCGACTACCGGGTCACCATCCCCATCGGCCACAAGGTCAGCGGCCGGCTCGACGCCTACGGGCCCGACCTGATCCACGTGGTGAGCCCCACCCCCATCGCCGTGCGGGCCAAGAAGTACGGCCACCGCAAGGGGATCCCCGTGGTCTCCAGCTTCCACACCCACTTCGTCAGCTACTTCCGCTTCTACGGCATCGGCGGGCTGGAGTGGTTCGGCTGGAAGCTGCTCCGGAGCTTCTACGGCGGCTGCAAGACCGTCTACGCGCCTTCCAGCGGCATCATCCGCGAGCTGGCCGCGCACGGCATCACCCACACCGAGCTGTGGTCGCGGGGGATCGACATCGGCCGCTTCTCGCCCGGCTTCCGCGACCCGGAGCTGCGCGCACAGGTGGGAGCCGACGAGGAGACCCCGATCCTGCTGCTGGTGAGCCGCCTGGTGAAGGAGAAGGACCTGGCCGACCTGGTGCGGATGCACCGCGTCCTCCAGGAGAAGGGCGCCCGCTACCGGCTGGTGCTGGTGGGCGACGGGCCGATGCGGGGCGAGCTGGAGAAGGAGCTCCCGGGCGCCTGCTTCGCCGGGCACCAGACGGGCGAGGCGCTGGCGCGCTGGTACGCCTCGGGCGACGTGTTCGTCTTCCCCTCCACCACCGAGACCTTCGGCAACGTGATCCTGGAGGCGCACGCCTCGGGGGTGCCCGCCGTGGTGGTGGACCGCGGCGGCCCGCCCGACCTGGTGGAGCCGGGGCAGACCGGCTTCGTGGCCCGCCCCAACGACCCGGCCGACCTGGCCCGCCACGTGGAATGGCTCCTCGCGCACCCCGAGGAGCGCGCGCGGATGGGCCGCTGCGCCCGCGAGCGCGCCAGGGAGCGCGACTGGAGCGAGGTCAACGGCCGGCTGCTGGCCAGCTACCGCCGCATCGTGGAGGCTTCGCGCGGTGGCGAAAAATGAGCCGGCGGGAACCCGCGGCGGGTGCGCGGGATTCCTTTCTAAGGGAACGATTACGATCCGGCGCCGACACGGAGGAATGGTTGCGTAAACCTTTGAATTAGCTATATTTAGGCAGTCGTTCAGCGATGAACGAGCCCTCGACAAAACGGGGGCTCTCGCTTATATTGGAGCCATGAAGAACGCCTTCGATCTCAGCACTGCCGCCGCGCAGTTCAACGCGGAGCAGCAGGCCGCCACGCGCGGCGTGCGGCTGTCCGCGATGGAGCCGGGCGCTCCCGCGCCGCTGGGCGAGCTGACTGACGAGCAGCTGTTCCAGCGCTACACGCAGGGCGACGGCGACGGCTTCCGCCTGCTGGTGGAGCGCTACGAGCCGCGCATCCAGGGCTTCCTGCGCAAGCGCCTCAACGACGAGGAGCGGGTGCAGGACCTGACGCAGGACACCTTCCTGCGCATCCACCGCGCGCGGGAGAGCTACGACCCCGGCCGGAAGTTCTCGACGTGGATCCACACGATCGCGAACAACCTGCTGAAGAACGAGTTCCGCAACCGCTCGCGCCGGCGCGAGACCACCTTCTCGGAGCTGCGCCCCGAGACGTCGTCCAACGGCGCGCCGAGCCGGCCGGTGGAGTTCGCGGCCACCGGGCACAACCCCGAGCGCGAGGCCTACCGCCGCGAGCTGCGCGAGGCGATCGATGCGGCCATCGAGCGGATGGACGAGCACCACCGCATCCCGTTCGTGATGCGCGAGGTGGAGGACCGCACCTACGAGGAGATCGCCGAGGAGATCGGCATCCCGGTGGGCACGGTGAAGAGCCGGCTGAACCGCGCCCGCAACTCCTTCCGCATGCTCCTTCCCGTGCCGGTCTGATCCGGCCCGGAGGACGAATACCGACGGCCCGCCTCGCACCAGCGAGGCGGGCCGTTTTTTTCTGTCTGGTCAGAAACATCCCTCCACGATATGTCATTCCGAGCGGAGCCCGATGCACCGAAGCCGCAATCACACGAGAGCTCGTCGGGCTCCCGAGGAATCTACGCACCCCGCCAGGTGGCCGGCTCCATGCCACCGAACCTGCGGCCACACCGGATGAGCCGCGCAGCGTGCCCCAATCCTCTGGGCCCGCTCACTCCACCAGTCGCATCGTCTCCGCGAGGTCTTCCCACCCGGGATTCATGCTCTCGACCAGGTCCAGTCGCTTCTTGCGCGTCCAGTCCTTGATCTCCCTTCTCGCGTTCGATGGCGGCGCGGGAGTTCTCCGTCGTCTCGTAGTAAACGAGCCGATTGACGTTGTACCGCGCGGTGAATCCGCCCCGGAGCTTGTGCTTGTGCTCGTAGACGCGGCGCGGCAGGTCACTGGTGACGCCGACGTAGAGGGTCCGCGAGAGGCTGGCGAGGATGTAGACGTAGAATCGCCGCATTGGGAAACGAGGGTAGATGAGTTCCCGGGGCTGGTGCGTAGCGGAACGACTGGCCTTGTCGCGGGGTGAGTAGATTCCTCGGTCGCCCCCGAGCTTTGTCTCAAGGCTGCGGATGGCGCTGGGGCGACGCTCGGAATGACAGATTTGAGGATCGTTAATTCACCGAGCACCTCATCGCTGGCGCTCGCGGGGCATCGCGTACACTCTCATCAGGGCGGACTCGGCCAGGCGGTCGGCGTCGCGGGAGGTGAGGGTGTGGTGGTTGACGATCATCGAGAAGACGATCGGCTCGCCGGCGGCGGTGGTGAGGTAGCCGGAGAGGGAGCGCACGCCGGAGAGCGTCCCCGTCTTCGCGTGGACGTTGCCCTGCAGCGGCGTGCCGCGCATCCGGCCCGACAGCGTCCCATCCTCACCGGCCACCGGGAGCGCGGCGTGGAAGAGCTCGCGATTGGGGCTCCGCCGCATGTGCTCCAGCAGCGCGACCAGGAGCTCGGGCGCCACCAGGTTGTAGCGCGAGAGCCCCGAGCCGTCCGCCTGCGCCAGACGCCGCGGCGGCAGCCCCCAGAGGCGCGCCAGGCTGTCGATCACCGCCACGCCGGCGCCGGCCGTCCCCATCCCGCGCAGCTCGCGCCCCAGCGTCTTCAGCAGCAGCTCGCCGATCTGGTTCTGGCTCGGCTTGAGGAAGGCGGGGAGGATCTCCGCGAGCGGCGGCGAGGCGTGCACGAAGAGCGTGTCGGTGTTCGCGGGCTTCGCCGCGAGGGAATCGACGTCCACGGCCTCGCCCAGCACCTGGATCCCCGCCGCGGCCAGCGTCTCCCGCAGCACGGTGGCGAAGTACAGCGTGTTGTTGCGCACCGCCACCTCGGTGGTGACGACGGTCGTGTCCGCCGGGACGCGGCCGGAGACGACGATCCCCGGCCCCAACGGCTGCCGGAGGGCTTCCACGTCGGAAGCGGCGCCGGGGGCGACGGTCGTGGCCCGGTTGGCGACGGGCGTGTACGCGGTCGGCGGGCCGAGGGTGACCACGGCGGGAGAGCCCTCCGCGGCGCCGCGCCGGACCTCGACGCCGACCACGCCCTCGTTCAGCTCCAGGGCGGAGATCTCGGCGGAGTAGCCGGCGTCGGTGTCGTCCCAGGCCCAGCCGCGCCCCAGCGGCACGTCGTCGAAGGCGTCGTCGTCGCCGACCACCCGGCCGGTGACGCGGGTGACGCCGCGCGCCCGGAGCGAGTCGGCCCAGGCGCGGAAGACCGTGCGCGCGTCGCCGCCGCCGAAGCGCGCGGAGATGGTGGGGTCGCCGCTGCCGACCACCACCAGGTCGCCCCGCAACTCGCCGCCCTGGACAGGGCCCGTGGCGGCGACGGCCGTGCGGTAGCGGTACGCCGGCCCCAGCGCCTCGAGCGCGGCCGCGCCCGTCACCAGCTTCATGTTCGAGGCGGGGACGAACATCTTCCCCGCGTTGCGGCCGTAGAGCACTTCGCCCGTGGCCTGCGAGCGCACCACCACGCCCCAGTGCGCCCCCGCGAACAGGGTGTCGCCGAAGATGGAGTCGAGCGCGGCCGCGAGCGCGGCGCGGGCGGGGGCGGGGGCGGGGGCGGGGGCGGGGGCGGGGGCGGGGGCGGGCGCGGTGCGCGGCGCGGCGGCCGCCCCGGCGCAGGCGGCCAGGGCGGGGAGGAGCGCGAGGGCGGCGGCGGCGCGGCAGGCGCTCATGCGGGCTCGGGGCCGGGGTAGGGGCGGGCGAGCATCTCCTCCAGGCGCGCCTTCACGGACGGCCACTCGTCGTCGACGATGCTGTAGTAGACGGTGTCGCGGTTCCGCCCCGTCTCGGTGACCTGGTGCTTGCGCAGGATCCCCTCCTCCCGGGCGCCGATGCGCCGGATCGCCCGGCGGGAGCGCTCGTTGAGCACGTCGGTCTTCAGCTCCACGCGCACGCAGCCGAGCGTCTCAAAGGCGTGGCGCAGCATCAGGTACTTGGCCTCGGTGTTGATCGGCGTGCGCTGCCAGGGCCGGCCGATCCACGTCCACCCGATCTCCACCTTGCGGTGCGCCGGCTCGATGCTGCCGAAGCGCGTGCTCCCGATCGGCCGCCCCGTGGCCGCGTCGGTGGTGGCGAAGGGGAGCGCCGTCCCCTCCGCCTGCGCCTGGAGCGCGGCCTCGACGTAGCGCCGCAGGTCGTCCTCGCTCCTGACCATCGCGATCGTCAGCCGCCAGAGGTCTTCGTCGCTCGCCACCTCCCACAGCGCCGGGACGTGGTCGAGCGAGAGCGGCACCAGGCGGACGTAGCGCCCCTCGAGGGTGACGGGGGTGAGATCCATCGCCGAACTGAAAGTCCTTGGTCCTTGTGCTTTAGTCCTGAGTGCCGGGTGCTAGGTGCTGTCGTACTTTTCGCACTTCGCACTTCGCACTTCGCACTTCGCACTAGCTGTTCCTCACCTCACTCATCAGCGCGAGCACGTTGCCTTCGGTGTCGCGGAAGAAGCACATCCACAGCTCGTGGTCGGGCATGCGGGCGATCAGGTGCGGCTCGTCCTCCATCCGCGCGCCGGCGGCCTTGAGCTGCTCGTGCGCGGCGTGGATGTCGCCCACCTTGTAGTAGAGGATCGACGCCGGGTGGTCGAACTCCGGCTTCTCCGGCACTCCCAGCATCAGCCGCACCTCGCCGCACTGGAAGAAGGCCATCTTGGGGACCTCGAACAGCAGCTTCAGCCCCAGCACGTCGCGGTAGAAGGCGACCGCGCGCTCCAGGTCGTGCACGTTGACGGCCACCTGGCCGACGCTGGTGATGCCGAGCTGACCGATCGCTGTGCTCATCTTCCGCCTCCTCCACCCCTGGGATGGTGATGGGTGTGAACCTATGCTGCGCCTCCCCGCGAGGATAGCCTGCGGGAGCCTCTCGGATGACGCACTTGCATATTTAGTTTTGCTAACTAAATTAGTCAAGCATGACGAAGAGCGATCTCGATCCGGAGCGGCCCGGGCGGGCGGAGCGCGTGGCGGACCGGCTGCACTCGGCCAGCATCCACCTGCTGCGGCGGGTGAGAAAGCAGGACGACGCCACGGGGGTGACGGCGCCGCACCTCTCCGCGCTCTCGGTGCTGGTGTTCGGGGGGCCGCGGACGCTGGGCGAACTGGCCGCCGCCGAGCAGGTGCGGCCGCCCTCGATGACGCGCATCGTGCGCAACCTGGAGGCGGACGGCCTGGTGGAGCGCGAGACCGACCCCGCCGACCGCCGCGTCTTCCGCGTGCGCGCCACGGAGAAGGGGCGCGAGATCCTGATCGCCGGACGGCGGCGCCGCGTGGCCTCGCTGGCGGAGCGGCTGGAAGGGCTGGGCGACGAGGAGATGGAGACGCTGGAGCGCGCGGCGGAGTTGATCGAGCGGGTGCTGCGGTAGCCTCGGCGATCTTCGCCCTGCGCGGGCCGGCTGCCGGCGCCGGGGCCGACCTCGGCGTGATGTGTTCCGCAGGGGCGAGCATGCGAGTCCGAGCACAGGTGGCATCGGCGCAAGAGGCCGCCTGCCGCGCACGAACCTGCATCCGCCGGTCGAGGCATGCCTCGACCCTACGGATTACCCGGTCCGACCTCCCCGTTGACGGCGCTCCCCTTCCGCCGCTATCTACAACGCAGCATCCAATCCCCCTCACCCCACCCGGAGTTTCCCGGATGAAGTCCTCCGCCCTTCGCGCGCTCGTCGTGGGCGCGGCGGCGCTCGCGCCCGTTTCGCTCGCGGCGCAGCAGTTCGACGCCGCGGTGGCCGCCGCCGCCGAGCGCATCGCGCCGCAGGTCACCGAGGTCCGCCACCAGATCCACCAGAACCCCGAGCTCTCCAACCGCGAGTTCAAGACGGCCGAGCTGGTGGCCGCCCACCTGCGCTCGCTGGGGCTGGAGGTGCAGACGGGGGTCGCCCACACCGGCGTGGTCGGCGTGCTGCGCGGCGGGCGCCCCGGCCCCGTCGTCGCCGTGCGCGCCGACATGGACGCGCTCCCGGTGAAGGAGGAGACGCCGTACCCGTTCCGCTCCACCGTCAAGGGCGAGTACCTGGGGAAGCAGGTGGACGTGAGCCACGCCTGCGGCCACGACGTCCACACCGCCGTGCAGATGGGCGTGGCCACCATCCTGGCCGGGATGCGCGACCGGGTGCCGGGCACCGTGATGTTCGTGTTCCAGCCCGCCGAGGAGGGGGCGCCCCCGGGCGAGGAGGGCGGCGCCGCGCTCATGCTCAAGGAGGGCGTCTTCAGCCGGCTGCGGCCCAGCGCCGTGTTCGGCCTGCACACCTTCGCGCAGATGGAGGTGGGGAAGGTGGGGTACACGCCCGGGCCGGCCATGGCGGCGTCGGACCGCTTCATCGTGCGCATCAAGGGGCGGCAGGCGCACGGGGCGTCGCCGCACCTGGCCGTCGACCCGGTGGTGATGGCCTCGCAGGCGGTGCTGGCGCTGCAGACCATCCGCTCGCGCAACCTCTCGCCCTTCGAGCCCAGCGTGCTGACCGTCGGCATGATCCGCGGCGGCGAGCGCTTCAACATCATCCCCGACCAGGTGGAGCTGCACGGCACCGTGCGCACCTTCGACCCGCGCGTGCAGGACGAGGTGGAGCGGCGCATCCGCGAGATCCTGGACGGGGTCACGAAGGCGGGCGGCGGCTCGTACGAGATCGACTACCAGCGCACCACGCCGGTGACCGTCAACCACCGCGGGCTCTCCGACCGCATGCGCCCCACCATGGAGCGGCTGATGGGAGGGGCGAACGTGGTGGACGTGCCGCCGACCACCGGCGCCGAGGACTTCGCCTTCTTCGCCAACACCGTCCCGGGCTTCTTCTACCGCCTGGGCACGGTGAAGCCGGGGACGAAGAGCGGCGACCACCACACCCCCACCTTCATGGCCGACGACGCCTCGATCCCCATCGGCCTGCGGGTGATGAGCACGCTCCTCCTCGACTACCTGAGCGGCGGTGCGGTGGCCGATCGCTAGGAAGTGCGAAGTGCGAAGTCCTGAGTGCGAATTGCGCCGCGTGCCGCGCCGGCTGGCGGTCTTTCTGCTGCTCGCGGCGGCCGCGTGCGGCGGGGCGGCTCCCGCGACCGCCCCGTCGCCGGCGGCGGCTGGCCACCTCCTGATCGTGGGCGGCGGCACGCAGCCGCCCGAGCTGGTCGCGCGCTTCGTGGAGCTGGCGGGCGGCCCCGGGCGGGCGCGCATCGCGGTGGTGCCGATGGCCAGCGCCCAGGCCGAGGAGGCGGGGCGGGAGAAGGCGGAGGACCTGCGGCGGCTGGGCGCCGACGCGTTCCCGCTCCTGCTGACGCGCGCCCAGGCGCAGACCGACTCGGCGGCGCGCCTGCTGGAGGGCGCCACCGGGATCTGGTTCTCCGGGGGCGACCAGAGCCGCCTGACGGCCGTGCTGGAGGGGACCGCCGTGCTGGACGCCATCCGGCGCCGCTACCGCGAGGGGGCGGTGATCGGCGGGACGTCGGCGGGGGCGGCGGTGATGAGCGACTCGATGCTCACCGGCAACCAGTGGAAGGCGGGCGAGGACACCGTGGGCTACCACGGCGACGAGTACCCCCGCGTGGCCCGACATTCGATCGAGGTGGTCGCGGGCTTCGGCCTCCTCCCCCGCGCCATCGTCGACCAGCACTTCCTCCGCCGCGAGCGCCAGAACCGCCTGCTGAGCGTGGTGCTGGAGCGCCCCTCATTCCTGGGAGTGGGGATCGACGAGTCCACGGCGCTCCTGGTGCGCCCGGACGGCCGCTGGAGCGTGCTGGGAGCGAGCGCCGTCCTGGTGGTCGACGCCCGCTCCGCGCAGATCACCGATCCCCGCGCCCCCATCCTGGGCGCCGCCGGTCTCCGCGTGCACCTCCTTCCCGCCGGCAGCACCTACGACCCCCGCAGCGGCCGCGCAGAACTGCCCTGAAAGTACGAAAGTACGAGGTACGAAAGTACGACTGCGGTCCCGTACTCCCGTACTCCCGTACTCCCGTACTCCCGTACTTTCGTACTTTCGTACTTTCGTACTTACATGCTGGGCCCCAGGAACACCGCGTTCGCGAACAGCGGCAGCAACCCCCGCCACAGGTCGCGGAAGTTGGGGTCGCCCGCGAAGCCGATCACCCGCCCCTCGCCCACCGCCTCGGTCCACAGGTAGGGGGTCTCCGCCAGCCGGGCGGGGACCTCGGGCCACAGGTAGCCCGCCAGCCGCAGCCGGGGCGCCGCCGCGTAGCGGAGCACCGCCTCGCCGGGGCGCACGTCGCGCGGGGCCCGGTAGATCCGGTCCGAGAACACCAGCGCCGGGAGCTCCGCCTGGCCCACCCCCGCCAGCAGCGGCGAGAGCGTGTCGGCCACCACTCGCACGATCGCGCCCGGCACCTCGGCGGGGAGCGGGGCCCCGGGGGCGCCGCCCTCGCGCACGCTGTCGCGGCGGGCGCGCAGGCGCGAGAGGCCCAGCCGCTCCGAGGCCAGCCAGTCGGTCGCCGCGTCCAGCGTGACGAGGGTGCCGCCCCGCCGCACCCACGCCGCCACGCGCTCCCGCCCGCCCTCGCCCAGCGCCCGCTCCAGCGCGCGGGCGGACACGGAGGGGACCACCAGCACGTCGAAGTCGTCCAGCGCCGCGCCGGCCGCCGCGTCGGCGTCGAGCGCGGTGACGGGGTAGCGGAGCCGCTGGTCGAACGCGTACCAGGCGTAGCCGAACGACTGGCCCGACACCGGCCGGCCGCCCAGGAGCGCCACCCGCGGGCTGCGCAGGGGGAACACGCTGTTGCTCCCCAGGTCGGTCCCCGCCTCGGCGGCGGCCGAGGCCAGGGCGGCCACCTCGGCGCCGGCCGCGGCCGCGTGGCGGGCGAGCGCTTCGTGCACGCCGTCGCCGTTGGCCGCCGCCGGCACCACGAAGGCGCCGTGCGGGAAGCTGGCTCCGCCGCCGCTGAACGGCCGGGGCGCGTACCACACCCTGACGCTGTCGGCGAGCAGGGCCGCCAGCAGGCGCAGCGAGGCCTCGCTCCCGGGGGCGAAGGCGTAGCCGTAGCGGGCCCGCGGCGGCGCGGCCGGCGCCGGGGGCGGGGCGGCCGGCCGCACGGGCCCCGGCGGCGCGGCCAGCGCCCAGGCCCGCACCCGGAAGGCGTAGGGGAGCGACCAGGCGGTCATGTCGTAGAAGCGCTCCGGCTGGCCGGCCTCGCGCCGCTCGAGCTCCTCGGCCACGAACGCCGAGTCCAGCGGGGCGTCGGGCTCCAGGAGCGCCCGCGCCAGCCGCCCCTGCGGCTGCGCCAGGTCCACCACGTAGGCGCCCGCCGGGAGGCTGGTCCGGCGCGTCGCGGAGGACCCGTACTCGGCGGCCGTGGCCGTCGCGCCTGCCTCCAGCCGCCCCACCTCGATCCCGTTGGCGGCCAGCAGGCTCGCCAGCGAGTCGGCGCGGCCCTGGGCGTCGCGCTCGAACGCCACCGCGCGCAAAGCCCCGAGCGCCGCGCCGGACGCCGCGGCGCGCCGGTACGCCAGGTAGTCGCGCACGCGCCCGGCGCGGCGGGCGGCGAGCGCCCGCAGCGTGGCCCAGGAGGCGGCGTAGTGGTGGCGCGCGGCGTCGCGCAGCGTCAGCACCGTGCCGTCGGAGCGGCGGATGGCGCCGCCGCGGCTGGAGGCCTGCTCGTACGTCATCCCCACCGCCCCGGTGTAGAGCGGCCAGGAGCTGCCGTAGCCGGGGTAGAACTCGTCGTATCCCTCGCGCCGGAAGAACGGCCACCCCTCGGCCTCGAAGGCGGCGATGTTGGCCGCCGCGAAGACGTCCCACCAGCGCAGGAGCCCCGGGTCCACGATGCGGTTGATCGGCTCCATGGCCGGGGGGAAGAAGTACGTCGAGTTGTAGCCCATCTCGTGCAGGTCCACCGCCAGGTGCGGCCACCAGCGCCGCATGGCCGCCACCCGCCCGCGCGTCTCGGGGTGCGACTGGGCGTACCAGTCGCGGTTCAGGTCGAAGTAGTAGTGGCTGGTGCGCGGCCCCGGCCACGTCCCCTGGTGGATCATGGCCTCGGGCTGCACGGGCACCCCCAGCGCCGTGCGCAGGCGCATCACGTCCTGCACGTGGCGCTCGTGCCCGTCGGGGTTCTGCAGCGGGTCCACCAGCACCACCACGCTGTCCAGGACCATGCGCGTCGCCGGGTCGCGCCCGGCCGCCAGCTGGTAGAGGAGCGCGATCGCCGCCTCGACCCCCGAGGCCTCGGGCCCGTGCACCGTGTAGCCCAGCCAGGCGATCGTGGGGATCCGCAGGGCGCCCTCCAGCTCGGCCCCCGCGGCCCCGCGGGGGTCGGCCAGCCGGGCGGCCGCCCCGCGGATCTCCTCCAGCCGCGCCTGGTTGGCCTCGGACGTCACCACCGCCATCACCACCTCGCGCCCCTCGAACGAGCGGGCCACGGTGTCCAGCCGCACCCGCGGGCTCGCCTGGGCCAGCCGCTCCAGGTAGCGCATCAGCAGGTGGTGCGGGGTGAAGCGCTCCCCCACCTCGTGCCCCAGCACCGTGGCCGGCGCCGGCACGGCCGGGTCGTACCCGCCGCCCGGGGCCAGGCCGTGCTGGGCGGCGGCGGGGGCGGCGCCCGCGAGGAGGACCAGGAGGCAGGCCGGCCGGACGTGTCGCATGGGAAGCAGGGGCGGCGGGGACAGGCGGAAGACGGGGTCCGGCGAACATAAGGCCGCCCACCGGCGGCTTCAAGCCACGATGACGTCGGGCCGGGGGGAGGGGAGAACCACGTTATCAGATGTTCCTTGCGGCGGGGGGTGGGGGAGATTAGCATCCGATTAACCGCCGTGTCAGGACTGGTCCTTCTCGAAACGATTTCCCTTCGGAGCGAGGGGCGGGCGCGCCGCCCCTCCCCGTTGCCGTCGATCGGCCCCCCTCGCGCCCGCGCGCGAGGGGGGGTCCCCCGGCCCTTCGTCCCAGTCGACCATTCCCCGAACCAGGGAGGTGCAGGACCCCGCCGCGGAAGCCGGCGGGTGCGGCGCGGAAGCGGTCCGTCCTGTCGGTGCAGGACCAGACGAACAACCCAGGAGGAGGACGCATGAGACGACTTCGTTGGCTGCTCGCGGCGGTGCTGGCCCTGGCGGCGCTGCCGGCGGCGGCGCTGGCGCAGGACCGCGGCACGGTCCGCGGGCGCGTGGTGGAGCAGGGGACCGAGCGGCCGCTGCCCAGCGTGGTGGTGAGCGTGCCGGGGACCAGCCTGAGCGCGGCCACCGACGCGGAAGGCCGCTACTCCCTGAGCGTCCCGGCGGGGGCGCGGACGCTCCGGGCCTCGCGGCTGGGCTACCAGACGGCCACCCGGCAGGTGGCGGTGGCGGCGGGCGCCACCGCCGAGGTGAACTTCGCGCTGGGCGTGGACGCGCTCGGGCTGCAGGAGATCGTGGCCATCGGCTACGGCGAGACCGAGCGCCGCAACGTCACCGGCGCCGTCTCCTCGATCCGCACCGAGACGATCCAGGACGTGGTGACCCCGCAGATCGAGAACGTGCTGCAGGGCCGGGCCGCCGGGGTGCAGGTGGTGCAGAACTCGGGGGTGCCCGGCGCGGCCATGACGGTGCGCGTGCGCGGCGCCTCCTCGATCGACGCCTCCAACCAGCCGCTCTACGTGATCGACGGCGTGCCGCTGATCCAGGGGAACTTCTCGGGGATCAACGGCACCTTCGGCGGGCAGGACATCGACGCGCTGGCCGACCTCAACCCCAACGAGGTCGAGTCGATCGAGATCCTCAAGGACGCCTCGGCCGCGGCCATCTACGGCTCGCGCGCCTCCAACGGGGTGGTGCTGATCACCACCAAGCGCGGCCGCGCCGCCACCCGCCCCGCCATCCAGCTGAACGCCTACTACGGCACCCAGCGCGCCTGGCAGATCCCCCGGTTCCTCAACCGCCAGCAGTACGCCGACGTCTTCAACGACGCCTACCACCAGGACGTCGACCCCACGCAGAACTTCCTGGGCTTCACCGGCGACGCGGTGCCCAGCTGCGACGACGAGCCCGACGCGCAGCCGTGCGACATCGTCGAGGTGGACCCGTCGATCGACACCGACTGGATCCGCGAGGTGCTGCAGACGGCGCCGCTGGGGAACCTCTTCGGCTCGGTGGCCGGCGGCACCGAGCGCACCCGCTACTTCGTGAGCGGCACCTACCTGAAGCAGGACGGGATCGTGGCCGCCTACGGGTACGACCGCCTGAACGGGCGGGTGAACCTGGACTACACCGCCACCGACCGGCTGACGCTGGGCACCAGCGTGGCGCTCACCCGCGCCGTCACCGACCGCGCCCGCGGCGACAACACCATCTACGGCCCCTTCGCCAACGCCATCGCCATGGACCCGCTCACCCCGGTGCGCACCGAGAGCGGCGACTACGCGGCCAGCGAGTGGGCCGGCTACGACAACCCGGTGGCGCTCATGAACGAGAACCGCGCCGAGGAGCGCGCGGTGCACATCCTGGGCAACGTGTTCGCCCGCTTCAACCTGGCGGAGGGGCTCGACGCCCGGGCGTCGTTCGGGCTCGACCACTACAACCTGCGCTCGCGCCAGTACGACTCGCCGATCATCGGCCCCTGGACGGGCTCGGGCGGGCACGGGGTGGCGAGCAACTCGTACGCCAACAAGATCCTGGCCGAAGGCACCCTGAACTGGGCCCGCGAGCTGGGGAGCCACTCGCTCTCGGGAGTGGTGGGCACCAGCTACGAGGCCGACGACCTGGACTTCAACGAGGTGGAGGGGGTGCAGTTCCCCAGCACCGAGCTCAGGCAGCTGAACTCGGCGGCGCTCATCATCGCGGGCGACCAGACGGTCACCGAGGCCAACCTGATGAGTTTCTTCGGCCGGGCCACGCACGAGTGGAACGACCGGGTGGTGACCACGCTGAACCTGCGCGCCGACGGGTCCAGCCGCTTCGGCGCGAACAACCGCTGGGGGCTCTTCCCCTCGGCCTCGGTGCTCTTCCGCGTGCTGGAGCCCGGGTCGGGGGGGCGGGGGATGCTCAGCAACCTGGCGCTGCGCGCCAGCTACGGGCTCACCGGCAACCAGCAGGGGATCGGCAACTTCTCGTCGCTGGGGCTGTTCACCGCCGGCTTCAACTACGCCGACCTGGGCGGCATCGCGCCCACGCAGCTCCCCAACCCCGACCTCTCCTGGGAGAAGACCACGCAGCTCGACCTGGGCGCCGACGTCGGCCTCTTCGACGACCGCCTGGGGCTCTCGTTCGACTGGTACCAGAAGCGCACCACCGACCTGCTGCTGGACCGGCCCGTGCCGCTCAGCACCGGCTTCGCGCAGATCACCGAGAACATCGGGGCCATGCGCAACACCGGCTTCGAGCTCTCGGCCCGCGCCCAGCTCATGCGCCCGGCGGCCCGGGGCGGCTTCGAGTGGACGATGGAAGGCAACGTCTCCATCAACCGCAACGAGGTGCTGGAGCTGTACGGCGGGCAGGACATCGACCTGGGCGGGATCCTGATCCGCGAGGGCGAGCCGCTGGGGGTGTTCTACGCCCACGTGATGGACGGGATCTTCCAGGAGGGCGACTTCATCTGCACCGACGCCACCGGCGAGAGCTGCAAGGGCACGGGCGTCGGCTACCAGAGCGACTTCACCGTCCCCGGCGACATCCGCTTCGCCGACCTGGACGGCAACGGGATCATCGACGCCGCCGACCGCGACGTGATCGGCAACCCCTGGCCCGACGTCCAGGGCGGCCTGACCAACACGCTCGGCTTCCGGGGGCTGGACCTCACGGTGTTCGTGCAGTTCGTGCAGGGCAACGACATCTACAACGGCAACCGCGAGTTCACCGACGCGTACGGCTTCTTCTTCGACAACCCCTCGGGCCGGGCGCTCGAGCGCTGGACCCCCGACAACCCCAGCGCCACCGAGCCCCGGGCCAGCTGGTTCGACGAGAACGTGAACCGGCGCCCCTCCAGCCGCTTCGTGGAGGACGGCTCGTTCGTGCGCGTGAAGAACGCCGTGCTGGGCTACAACGTCCCCGAGCGCGCCGGGCGGCGCCTCTTCGGGGCGAGGAGCGTCCGCGTGTACGTCCAGGGGCAGAACCTGCTGACCTGGACCGACTACAGCGGGTTCGACCCCGAGGTCAACTACGCGGGCGACACCAACGTGACGCGCGGCTACGACTTCTACACCCTGCCGCAGGCCCGCACCATCACGTTCGGGATCAACCTGGGCCTGTGAAACGGGAGACCAAGATGAGACTGACGAACATCGCGGCCGCCCTGCTCGCGGCCGCCGCGCTCGCCGCCTGCGACGAGCCGCTGCAGGTGGACCCCAACGCCTCCATCCCCTTCGAGGAGGCGCTCAACACGGTGTCGGAGATCGAGGCCGGGGTGCGGGGCGCCTACGACGCCCTGCAGCAGACCGGCACCTACGACCGGCAGCAGGTGGTGTACCCGGACCTGTACACCGACAACCTGGACTTCACCGGCACCTTCGACACCGACGCCGAGGTGGACCTGCGCGCCGTGCAGACCACCAACTCGTCGGTGCAGGGGATGTGGGGCGACAGCTACGAGGGGATCAACCGGGCCAACAACGTGCTGGCCTCGATCCCCGGCGTGCCCGAGCTCTCCGCGGCCCAGGCGGCGCGCTTCCGCGGCGAGGCGCTCTTCCTGCGCGCGCTGAACTACCACAACCTGGTGCGCTGGTTCGGCGGGGTGCCGCTGATCACCCAGCCCAACTGGAACGTGGGCGACCTGGCGAACACCAACAAGGCGCGCTCCACCGAGGCCCAGGTGTACGCCCAGATCGAGGCCGACCTGCAGGAGGCCGTCACCCTCCTTCCCGCCACCTCGACCAACTTCGGGGCCACCCAGGGCGCCGCCCGGGCGCTGCTGGCGCGGGTGTACCTGGACGAGGGGAAGCACGCCCTGGCGCGCGACATGGCCACGGCGGTGATCTCGAGCGGCCGCTACAGCCTGACCTCGCCGTTCGGGAACCTGTGGGCGGTGGAGAACACGCCGGAGTCGATCTTCTCGGTGCAGTACACCATCACCGACACCAACGACCTGGCGTTCTGGTTCTTCCCCAGCTCGCTGGGCGGACGCCGCGGCTTCGCGCCCAGCTCCAACCTGCGCACCGCGTACCAGAACGCGGGCGACACCCAGCGGCTGAGCGCCACCATCGGCCTCGACAGCCGGGGCCGCCGCTACGGGTTGAAGTACCACCGCATCTCCACCAGCGACGACAACGTGATCGTGCTGCGCCTGGCGGAGATGTACCTGATCCGGGCCGAGGCCAACGCCCGGCTGGGGGCCGACCCGGCGGTGGTGCGCGCCGACGTCGACGTGGTGCGGGCGCGCGCCGGGCTGGCGCCGCTGGCCGCGACCATCACCACGCAGACGGCGCTCCTGAACGCCATCCTGCTGGAGCGGCGCCTGGAGTTCGCGCTGGAGGGGCACCGCCTCTTCGACCTGCGCCGCATCCTGGGGCCCACCGCGGCGGCGGCGTTCCTGGGGATCCCGGAGTTCCGGCTCCTCTTCCCGATCCCGCAGGGCGAGCGCGACGTGAACCCCAGCCTCGACCAGAACCCCGGCTACTGAGCCCGGGCCCTGTCGGCAGGTGAACCGCGGCCCCGCCGGGATCTTTCCCGGCGGGGCCGTCTCTTTCCCACGTAAAGGCCGGCAAAAGATTTTTCTCACGCAGAGTCAGCAGAGTCAGCAGAGTCAACAAGGGGTTCTCTGCTGACTCCGCTCACTCTGCGTGAGGACGTTCTACTGATTTGTCTCACACGGAGTCAACGGAGTCAACGGAGACTACATGGGGTCTCTGTTGACTCTGTTAACTCCGTTTCCTCCGTGTGAGGCTGAAAATCAGGCCGTGTTGCGCTCAGCCCGCCGGCGCGGCGCCGAAGGCCGCGTTCGCCTCGTCCGCGGCGCGCTGGAGGAGCCCGGCGGCGGCCGGGGCGATGGTGACCGTGGAGCCCGAGCGGAGACGGAGCTGCGCGGGCAGGCCCACGGGCGAGCGGCCGTAGAGCTTTCCGTAGATCACCAGCGCGGCGGCGTACGTCCCCGCGGCGGAGGGGTGGAAGCCGTCGGACGAGTACAGCGGCAGGCCCGGGTCGCTCCGCCACGCCGCGCGCCACGCCTCGCCCGCGGGGAAGAGGAGGCCGCCCACGTCTTCCGCCGCCAGCCGGTACGACTCGCTCACGCGGTCGAAGTCGCCGAAGCGCTGCGTGGAGGGCCACACCATGTACAGCGCGGTCTCGGCGCCCACCTCGCGCGCCTTCCCGGCGAAGCGGCGCGTGTACTCGATCAGCAGCTCGCGGCTCTCCGGGGCCGCGGAGGGGCCCTGCTGGAGCACCACCACGTCCCACCCGCCGCGCTCGACCGCGCGCCGCGCGCTCCCCACGCTCCAGTGGTCTTCCAGGCTGTAGTTGGCGCCCGCCACCGTCTCCACGTACAGCGCCTCGCCGGCCGCCGCGGCCAGCGCCTGCACCATCCCCGGCAGGTTGTTGGTGTAGGTCAGGCTGTTGCCGATGAACAGCACGCGCTTCACCCCCTCCGGCGGCTCCTCGATCTCCGTCCCCCCTCCCCCGCCGCACGCCAGCAGCGCCGCGCACGCGAGGCCCGTCGCCAGCCGAACCGATCTGCGTCCCGACCAGGCAGCGCTCATCGTCCCCCTCCGTCGTCGCGGTTGATGGTGTCGCTCACGTCCAAGATGAACGGCGGCCCGCCCGGTCTTCTAACCGCGGCGGGACGGAGCGACGGGAGCCGGTGCGAACGGCGGCGGCGCGTGCCGAAGCGGGAGGCCCGCGGCCTCGCGACGGCCGCGGGCGGGCGGTACTTTCCCGGTCCTCGGAGCAGGAACGGACCGCGGAGGAGACGAGGGGAGATGCCGAAGGGATTCGAGACGGTGCTGGTGACCGGCGCCAGCGCGGGGATCGGGGCCGCGTGCGCGCGCGCGTTCGCCCGCGAGGGGGCGCGGCTGGTGCTGGCCGCCCGGCGCCGGGAGCGGCTGGACGAGCTGGCGGCGGAGCTGCGCGGCGAGCACGGCGCCGACTGCTGGCTGGTCGAACTGGACGTGCGCGACCGGTCCGCCGTGGAGCAGGCGATCGGCGGGCTGCCGGCGGAGTGGGCGGCGGTCGACGTGCTGGTGAACAACGCCGGCCTGGGACGCGGGCTCGACAAGCTGCACGAGGGCACCCCCGCCGACTGGGACGAGATGGTCGACACCAACGTGAAGGGGCTGCTCTACGTCACCCGCGCGGTGGTGCCGGGGATGGTGGCGCGCGGGCGGGGCACGTGATCAACCTGGGCTCGGTGGCCGGGCACGAGGTCTATCCCGGCGGCGCCGTCTACTGCGCCACCAAGCACGCGGTGGCCGCGCTCACGCAGGGCCTGCGGATGGACGTGCTGGGCACGGGCGTGCGCGTGAGCACGGTGGACCCGGGGATGGTGGAGACCGGGTTCAGCACGGTGCGCTTCAAGGGCGACGAGGACCGGGCGAAGCGGGTCTACGCCGGGATGACGCCGCTGTCCGCCGACGACATCGCCGACGCGGTGCTCTGGGTGGCCACCCGCCCCCCGCACGTCAACATCGACGAGATCATCATGAAGCCCACCGACCAGGCGAGCGCCACGCTGGTGCATCGGGAGAAGTAGACGACGATCCGCGCGCCGCCGGACCCCGCCCCGGCGCCTGGCGCGCCTGTCCCTCCCCCGGACTTCAGGGGAGGGACTTCGGCGCTTCGCGCGACGGGCGCGACGCAGGTTCACGCCTTCTCCCGACCGACAATCGACCAGGCCATCTGCTGTCGTTCCGAGGCCCGGCCACACGGAACCGGCCTATCGCACGAACGACCGCGGGGCCGAAGAATCTTCTCACCTCGCCAGGTGGGCTGGGCGCGGCAGCGTCACGAAATCTCTCCTCGATCGCTCGTCGTTTACCCGCTCGAACGACACCCGCTCGTAGCATCCTCCTGAGAAACCACGGGGGCTCTCCTGCGTAGAGCGGGCGTGCCGTGGCGGATTGACACGCGTCCTCGTCCTGCGCGAGCGACACGCGCCGGATCTCCCAATCCACCTGAGAATCGGGCGCGACGGCGCAAGCGAGGCATCGGCACCGACTTCCGGTGATTCGGCGGCGGGCCTCGGCGCTGGCGCGGTTCCTCCGTTCGGGACCCGGCCGTCCGGGCGCGGACGATCCACGCTTCCGGCCGTTCCCCCCCTCTCGAAAGAGCCTCCGATGCTCCTCACCCTCGCGGCGTCCCTCCTGGTCCTGCAGGGACGCCCCTCCGCCGACACCGTCCCCGACCGGCGCCCTCCCAGCGAACAGACCATCAACAGCGCCTACCGCGACGCCACCGCCCGCGAGCTGGTGCGGCGCGCGCGCGAGTACCGGCGCTACACCGACCGCAGCGTGCGCGCGTACCAGGCGCTCGCAAAGCAGCGCACTTCGGCGGGGCTGCGCATGCTGCGGCGCGAGCGGCAGCTCTTCGGCAGCGAGCTGGCGGCGCGCATCGACTGGCGCCGCGAGGGCCCGGTGCGGGTGCGGGTGCTGGGCGCCCGCACCCGCTCGGTGGATGACGACGACGACGAAGACGCGGCGGACGACGCGGAAGACCTGGCGTTCGACCCCGCCGACGACCGCATGCGGGTGAGCCTGCTGGGCACCTCGTGGATCCGCCACCCGCTGGCCGAGGGGAGCGAGCGCGACTACCGCTTCACCACGGGCGACACGCTCTCGGTGCGCCTCTCCGGCGGCGAGACGGTGCGCGTGTACGAGCTGCGCGTGGAGCCCCGGCACCTGGACGCGCCGCTGGTGAGCGGCTCCATCTGGCTGGAGGACCGCAGCTACGGCGTCGTCCGCACGCTGCTCAGGCTCTCGCACTCGCTGCGGGAGCGGCTCCGCGCCGAGACGCGGCGCGACAGCGCGGGGCGCCGCGAGGTGAACGTGGGCGCGCGCGTGGGGGAAGAGAGCGGGCGGCGCCGCCGTCGCTCGCGCACGGCGCTGCTGCCGGACGTGCGCGTGGACGTGCGCTACATCACCACCGAGTACGCGCTGGTGCAGGGGCGCTGGTGGATGCCCACGCTCGCCGCCGTGGACGCCACCATCACGGCCGAGGGGTGGGCGAGCGTGCCCGCGCGCTTCGAGCGCACGTGGGAGCAGTACCGCGTGGAGGGCGACACCACCGCCACCCCCGGCGCCCTGGCCCGCGCCGCGGCCGCGCCGGAGCCGGAGCCCGCGGCGATCGACACCCCGGCCGCCTGCCGGGGGGAGTCGGCGGAGTGCCAGTGCACCCACGGCGGCTGCCGGGTGGTGGAGGTGGAGATCCCCGACTCGGCGGCGCTCGCCACCAGCCCGGAGCTGCCGCCCCCGCTCACCCCCGACGCGCCGCTGCTGTCGGGGAAGGAGGCGGAGGAGATCGCGGACGAGCTGGGGAAGGTGGCGTCGGTGCCGTGGATCTTCACCCGGCCCAGCGTCACGCGCGCGCCGGTGCTGCTGCGCTACAACCGGGTGGAGGCGCTCTCGGTGGGGACGCGCTGGACGGCGGACTTCGGCGCGCTCTCGGCCGACGCGGCGGTGCGGGTGGCCACGGCGGGCCCGGAGCTGGACGTGGAGGTGGGCGTGCGGCGCGAGTCGCCCGAGCGGAGGCTGCGGCTGGCCGCGTACCGGCGCCTGGCGGCGGCGGACCCGGCGGCGCGGCCGTTCGGGCCGGGGAACTCGCTGGCGGCGCTGCTCTGGGGGCGCGACAACGGCGACTACTTCCGCGCGCTGGGGGTGGAGCTGCTGGGGGCGCCGCCGCGCTCGGAGCGGCCGTGGCTGGAGTGGCGCCTCTTCGCCGAGCACCAGAAGGCGGTGACGGAGGTGACCGACGCCTCCCTGCGCGGCCTGGTGGGCGACTTCGACTTCCGCCCCAACTTCGCGGCGGACCGGGCGGACCAGGCGGGGGCGGCCTTCACCTGGCGGCCGGTGGCCGACCTGCGGCTGCTGGGGACGCACTGGGCGGTGGAGGCGTACGCGGAAGGGCAGGCGGGCACCTTCCGGTTCGCGCGGCCGGCGCTCACGCTGCGCGCGGGGGTGCCGCTCCCCGGCCCGCTGGAGGGGGCGCTGGAGGGCGCGGCGGGCACGTCGTTCGGCGACGTGCCGGCGCAGGGGCTGTGGCGGCTGGGAGGCTCCGCGTCCCTGCGCGGCTACGACGCCAGCACGGCGGTGGGCACGGCGTTCTGGCGCGGCCGGGCGGAGGTGGCCACGGGCGCGGGCCCGGTGCGGCTGGCCCTCTTCTCCGACGCCGGCTGGGCGGGGGACCGCGGGGAGTGGTCGTCCGGGCGTCCGCTGTGGTCGGCGGGGGCGGGGGTGAGCTTCCTGCAGGGCGTGGTGCGGGTGGACCTGGCCCGCGCGCTCCG
>DASVWD010000282.1 GCA_036389795.1 Longimicrobium sp. | reverse complement strand
CGACCGTCCCGCGAAGGTCAGCGCCACGGCGTCGGGCGTCCGCGCCGCCTGCGCCTCGAACAGCTCGTGAACGCACAGGCCGCGAGGGTACTCCGCCTCCGTGGCGTTCCACCCCTCCACCACCTGCCGCCGCTCCGCCGGAGGGAGCACGTCCACGTCCGCCAGGGGGCGCGCCGGCGCCGTCTCCAGCGCCTCCACCACCCCTTCCAGCGCCCGGTGCAGCATGGCGCACACCCGCTCCGGGCCCACCGACGCCGGCACCTGCGCCTTGAGGCCGAACCCCTCGCCCCGGTCGTCCACGTACACGGTGACGGGGTAGTTCGTCCGCTCCGACCCGCCGAGCCTCTGCATCCCCTCCGGCGCGCCGTCCGGCCGCGCGGCGCCGGCCGCTCCCCCGGCCCTGCTGTGGCGGTAGCTGAACACCGCGGTGAAGAGCGGCGCCGGCGCGGCCACGCCGCTGCACCGCTGCGCCAGCGCCAGCGAGGCGTGCTCGTGCCGCAGCAGCTCCGCCAGCTGCCGGTGCATCGCGCGCACCCCCGCCTCCACCCCGTCCGCGCCCACCCTCACCCGCACGGGGAGGGTGTTGATGAACGGCCCCAGCGCCCGGTCGGACCCCTCGCCGCCGCGCATCCGGCCGAAGAGCACCGTCCCGGACACCACGTCGGCCCGCCCCGACACCCGCGCCAGCAGCAGCGCCCACGCCAGGTGGCACACGCTGGCCGCGCTCACCCCCAGCGCCCGAGCCCGCTCGCGCAGCCGCGCCGCCAGGGCGGCGTCCACCGGCAGCCGCGCGTCGGCGATCCCCGAGCCGTCGCCCCAGGCGTCGAGCAGTCCGAACGGCGCCGTGGGCTCGTCCACGTCGCCCAGCAGGGCGCGGAAGTACGCCTCGTGCCCGGCGCGGCTCGCCCCCAGCCGCGTCTGCGCCACGTAGTTGCGGAACGGCAGCGGCGCCGGGAGCGCGTCGGCGCGCCCGGCGAGGTGCGCCTCCACCTCTTCCTGCACCATGTCGCCGGTGGTGTGGTCGCTCACCAGGTGGTGCTGCAGCACGAGGAGGAGCCAGCGCTCCCGCGCCGCGTCGCGCGCCACGCAGACCCGCATCAGCGGCGCCCGGTGCAGGTCCAGCCGGTGGCGCCGCGGGTCGAAGCGCGCGTAGAGCTGCTGCGCCGCGTCGCCCGCGGCGGGGTCGAGCTCCACCTCCTCCACCCGCAGCCGGGCCCGGCGCCACACCACCTGCACCGGCTCGCGCAGCCCCTCCCAGGCGACCGAGGTGCGCAGGACGTCGTGCCGGTCGATCACCGCCTGCAGCGCGGCCAGGTACGCGTCCAGGCGCTCGCGGCGGTCGAAGGCGGAGAGCACCGGCAGCACGTACGGGTCGCCCTCCCCCGTCATGGTGTGGTGGAAGAGCATCCCCTCCTGCAGCGGCGCCAGCGGGTAGACGTCCTGCACGTTGGCCGCCCCGCCCTCCACCCCGGCCGCCACGGCGTCGACCTCCGCCTGGCTCAGCTCCACCAGCGGGAGCATCTCGGGGGTGATGACGTCGCAGGGGGTGGGGATGCGGTTGGGGGGCACCTCGGCCTCGAGCGACTCGCGCCCCACTGCGCCCGCCAGCTCGGCCAGCGTGGGCGTGGTGAAGAGCGCCCCGACCTCGGCGTGCAGCCCGCGCCGCCGCATCCGCTGGATGAGCCGGACCGCCAGGAGCGAGTGGCCGCCGAGCTCGAAGAAGTTGTCGTGCCGGCCCACGCGCTCCACGCCCAGCAGCTCCGTCCACAGCTCCGCCAGCGCGGCTTCCGTCTCGCTGGCCGGCGCCTCCCAGCCGCGCCGCACGTAGGCGTCGCCCTCGGGCGCGGGGAGCGCCTTGCGGTCCACCTTGCCGTTGGGGGTGAGCGGCAGCGCCTCCAGCCTCACGTACGCCGCCGGCACCATGTGCTCGGGCAGCTTCGCGGCGAGGTGGGCCCGCAGCGCCTCGGCCCCCACCGCCTCGCCCACGTAGTACGCCACCAGGCGCTTCTCCCCGGGCGCGTCCTCGCGCGCCAGCACCACGGCCTCGCGCACCTCCGGGTGCTCGGCCAGGCGCGCCTCGACCTCGCCCGGCTCGACGCGGAAGCCGCGGATCTTCACCTGGAAGTCGTTCCTCCCCAGGAACTCGAGCGTGCCGTCGGCGCGCCAGCGGGCCAGGTCGCCCGTGCGGTACAGCCGGGCCCCCGGCTCGGCGCCGAAGGGGTCGGCCACGAAGCGCTCGGCGGTCAGCTCCGGCCGGTCCAGGTAGCCGCGCGCCACCCCCGCCCCGCCGATGTACAGCTCGCCGGCCACCCCCACCGGCACCGGCTCGCCCGCGGCGTCGAGCACGTAGACGCGCGTGTTGGCCAGCGGGCGGCCGATGTGCGCGGCGAAGCCCTCTTCGCGGCGCATGGCCACCCAGGTGGAGTAGGTGGTGGTCTCCGACGGGCCGTACAGGTTGCACACCCGCTCCACCTGCGTGCCGGCGAAGATCGCCTCCACCAGCGCGCGCTTCAGCGGCTCGCCCGCCAGGTTCACCACGCGCGCGCTCGGCGGCACGCCCCCGGCCTCGACCAGCGCCTTCATGGCCGAGGGGACGGTGTTGACCAGCGTCACCGGCGCCGGGTGCGTGACCAGCTCCAGCGCGTCGGCGGCGAGGTGCACCGTGGCGCCCACGGAGAGCGGCACGAAGCACTCGAAGACCGCCAGGTCGAAGTTGAGCGAGGTGGAGAAGAGGGTGCGCGCGAGGTCGCCCTCCGCGAATGCCGCGCGGGCCCAGGAGACGAAGTTGACGGCGTTGCGGTGCTCGAGGAGCACGCCCTTGGCGCGGCCGGTGGAGCCCGAGGTGTAGATGACGTACGCCAGGTGCTCCGGCGTGAGCCCCGCGCGATCCGGGTCGGCGCCGGGGAGCGACGCCCAGGCGCGCGCGTCCGCGTCGAGGGCGACGACCGGCGCGCGGAGCTCCCCGAAGCGCCCGGCCAGCGCCCGCCGGGTGAGCAGCGCCACGGGAGCGCTGTCCGTCAGCATGTGGCGCAGGCGGTCCGGCGGGTACGCCGGGTCCAGCGGCACGTAGGCGCCGCCGGCCTTCAGCACGGCCAGGAGCCCCACCATCATGTCCAGCCCGCGCTCCACGCAGAGCGCCACCCGCGCGTCCGGACCCACGCCGAGCGCGCGGAGGTGGTGCGCCAGCCGGTTCGCGCGGGCGTTCAGCTCCGCGTAGGTCAGCGCTTGGCCGGCGTGGACCACCGCCGCCGCCCCGGGCGTGCGGCGGACCTGCGCCTCGAACAGCTCGTGCAGGCACGCCTCGCGCGGATACTCCGCGTCGGTGGCGTTCCACTCCTCCAGCACCCGCCGGCGCTCGGCGTCCGGGAGGAGGGGCAGGGCGTCCACCCGCCGGAGCTCGTCGGCCGCCATCGCCTCCAGCACCCGCCGCAGGTAGCCCACGTGGCGCTCCACCGTGGCCGCCTCGAAGAGGGCCGTGGCGTACGTCACGCTGCCGACGATCCGCCCCCCGGCCTCGGCAAGCGAAAGCGACAGGTCGAACTTGGCCGTCTCCCGCGACGCCCCCGGCACGGGCGCCAGCTCCAGCCCCGGCAGCTCCAGGCTTCCCCCCGGCGCGTTCTGCCAGGTGAAGAGCACTTGGAAGAGCGGCGTGTGCGCCAGGCTCCGCACCGGCCGCACCCGCTCCACCACCTGCTCGAAGGGGATGTCCTGGTTCTGCTGCGCCCCGAGCGAGCGCGCCTTCACCCGTCCCAGCAACTCCGCCACCGTGGGCGAGCCCGACAGGTCCACGCGCACGGCCAGGGGGTTGACGAAGAAGCCGATCAGCCCCTCGATCTCCCGCCGCCCGCGGTTGGCCGCCGGCGTGCCGACCACCACGTCGTCCTGACCCGAAAGACGGCCGAGCACCGTGGCCCACCCGGCGAGCAGCGTCATGAACAGCGTGGTCCCCTGCCGGCGGGAGAGCGTCCGGAGCCCCGCCGCGAGCTCCTCGTCCAGCTCCACGCGGACCGACGCCCCGGCGTGGTCCTGGCGCGCGGGACGCGGATGGTCGGTGGGCAGCTCCAGCAGCTCGGGGGCGCCGGCGAGCGTCCCGGTCCAGTAGTCCGCCTGCCGCCGGAGGACCTCGCCGTCCACCCAGCGCCGCTGCCACGCCGCGTAGTCGGCGTACTGCACCGGGAGCGCGGGGAGCGGATCGGCGCCGCCGCGGCGGAAGGCGGCGTACAGCGCGCCGAGCTCGTCGACCAGCACCCACATCGACCACGCGTCGGCCACGATGTGGTGCATGGCCAGCAGCAGGACGTGGTCGTCTTCCGCCAGCCGGACCAGCCGGCCGCGGATCAGCGGGCCGCGCTCCAGGTCGAACGGCGCCTCCGCCTCTTCCAGCACCAGGCGCCGGAGGTCCCCTTCCAGGTCGGCGCTGCCGGACAGGTCGTGCCCGGCGAGGGCGAAGCGGCTCTCCTCCGCCGGGGCGATGCGCTGCTCCGGCTCACCGTCCACCACCGCGAACGTCGTGCGCAGCGCCTCGTGGCGGGCCACGACCCGGTCCAGCGCGCGAGAGAGCGCCGCGCGGTCGAGCTCGCCGCGCAGGCGCAGCCCCCGCCGCACGTGGTAGGCGCCGCCCAGCCCGCCCAGCTGCTCCAGGAACCAGAGGCGCTGCTGCGCGAACGACAGCGGCAGGCGCCCCGTCCGGTCCGCGGGCCCGATCTCCGGCAGCTCCGCCCGCGCCGCCGGAGCGAGCCCCCGCGCGAAGTCGGCCAGCACGGGGCGCTCGAACACCTCGCCCAGCGCCGCCTCCACCCCCAGCACCTGGCGCAGCCGCGAGACCACCTGCACCGCCAGGAGGGAGTGGCCGCCCAGCTCGAAGAAGTGGTCCCACCGCCCCACCCGCTCCACCCCCAGCACGTCGGCCCAGACCTCGGCCAGCGCCTGCTCGGCCTCGCCGGCCGGCGGCTGGTAGGCGCGCGCCGCGTACGCGTCGCCCTCGGGAGCGGGGAGCGCCGCACGGTGCACCTTGCCGCCGGGCGTGCGCGGGAGCGCCTCCAGCCGCACGTACGCCGCGGGGACCATGTACTCCGGGAGCCGCGCGGCCAGGTGCGCCCGCAGCCCCTCGGCGTCGACCGCGCCGGAGGCCACGCAGTACGCCACCAGGCGCGTCTCGCCGTGGGCGTCCTCGCGCGCCGCCACCACCGCCTCGCGCACCTCCGGGTGCTCCAGGAGCCGCGCCTCGACCTCGCCCGGCTCCACGCGGAAGCCGCGCACCTTCACCTGGAAGTCGGCGCGCCCCAGGAACTCCAGCCTGCCGTCGGCCCGCCAGCGCGCCCGGTCGCCCGTGCGGTACATCCGCTCCCCCGGCGCGCCGCCGAGCGGGTCGGGAAGGAAGCGCTCGGCGGTGAGGCCGGGGCGCCCCAGGTAGCCGCGGGCCACCCCGCGCCCCGCCACGAACAGCTCTCCCGGCACCCCCACCGGGACGGGGTGGAGCCGCCCGTCCAGCACGTAGGCGCGCGCGCCGGCCACCGGGCGCCCGATGCCGGCGCGCCCCGGCTCCACCCGCCCGGCCGCGGCGTTCACCGTGGTCTCGGTGGGGCCGTACAGGTTCCAGACCTCCACGCCCGGGACGAGCGCCCGCGTGCGCTCCAGCAGCTCGGGCGCCACCGCCTCGCCCCCCAGGAGGAGGCGGGCCAGGCCGGCGGGCGCCCCGTGCGCCGCCGCCGCGCCCAGGAGCGCGCTCCAGAGCGAGGGAACGCAGTTGAGCGCCAGCGGGGCGCCGCGGGAGCCGAGCGCCTCCAGGAGCGCCGCCGGGTCGCGGAGCACCCCGGGCGCGAGCACCCACACCGCGCCTCCGCGCAGGAGGGGCCCCAGCACCTGCTTCAGCGCGGCGTCGAAGGAGAGCCGGGTCGTCCACGGCAGCTCCTCCACCCCGCCGCCGAGCGCCACGCGGGAGGCCCAGCGGAGGTGCCCGGCCAGGCTGCGGTGCGAGACCATCGCCCCCTTGGGGCGGCCGGTGGAGCCCGAGGTGTAGACCACGTACGCCAGGTGGTCGGGAGCGAGGCCCGCGCCCGGCGGGTTCGTCTCCGGCGCGCCCGCCCCGGCGTCGAGCCGGACCACCGGCACCCCGGACCCGGCGAAGCGCCCCGCCAGCGAGGCCTCGGCCAGGAGCGCCGCCGGGGCGCTGTCCGCCAGCAGCCAGCGCAGCCGCTCCTCGGGGTGCGAGGGGTCGAGCGGGACGAAGGCGCCGCCCGCCTTCAGCACGGCCAGCACCCCCGCCACCGCCTCCGGGCCGGGCTCGGCGCAGAGCGCCACCCGTGCGTCGGGGCCCACCCCCCGCTGCCGGAGGAGGTGCGCCAGCCGGTTCGCGCGCCGGTTCAGCTCCGCGTAGGTGAGCGCTCCGGCGTCGCCGACGACCGCCACCGCGCCGGGCGTGCGCTCCGCCTGCGCCTCGAAGAGCCGGTGGACGAGCCCGCCGCCCGCGTCGTCCTCCGCCTCCCCGCGGCTCCACTCCTCCAGCACCCGCCGGCGCTCGGTCTCGGGGAGGAGGGGGAGGTCGTCCACCGGCAGGCGCTCGTCCGCCGCCATCGCCTCCAGCACGCTGCGCAGCGCGCCGAGCCAGCTCTCCACCGTGGCCCGCTCGAAGAGCGAGGTGGCGTACGTCACGCTCCCCGTGATCCGCCCCCTCGCCTCGCCGAGCGAGAGCGAGAGGTCGAACTTGGTGGCCGCCTGCGCGGAGCGCCCCACCGGCGCCAGCGTGAGCCCCGGCAGCTCCAGCCGGGCCCCGGGAGTGTTCTGCCAGGCGAGCATCACCTGGAAGATCGGGGTGTGCGCCAGGCTGCGCGCCGGCTGCACCCGCTCCACCACCTGCTCGAAGGGGATGTCCTGGTTCTGCTGCGCCTCCAGCGCGCGCGCCCGCACCCGCCCCAGCAGCTCCGCCACCGTGGGCGAGCCCGCGAGGTCCACGCGCAGCGCCAGGGTGTTCACGAAGAAGCCGATCAGCCCCTCGATCTCCCGGCGCCCCCGGCCGGCCGTCGGCGTGCCGACCACCACGTCCGTCTGCCCCGACAACCGGCCCAGCACCGCGGCCCACCCGGCCAGCAGCGTCATGAAGAGCGTGGTCCCGTGCCGGCGGGAGAGCGCCCTGAGCCCCGCCGTGAGCTCCTCGCCCAGCGCCACCTCGACCGCCGCCCCCGCGTGGTCGCGCCGGGCGGCCCGCGCGTGGTCCGTCGGCAGCTCCAGCAGCTCCGGTGCTCCCGCCAGCGCCCGAGTCCAGTACTCCGCCTGCGCCTCCAGCACCTCACCCTTCACCCAGCGCCGCTGCCATGCCGCGTAGTCGGCGTACTGCACCGGGAGCGGCGGGAGCGGGTCCGGCTCCCCCCGGCGGAAGGCGGCGTAGAGCGCGCCGAGCTCGCGCACGAACACGCCCAGCGACCAGCCGTCGGAGGCGATGTGGTGCATGGTGACCAGCAGCACGTGGTCGTCGGCCGCCAGGCGGACCAGGCGCCCCCGCACCACCGGCCCTCCCGCCAGGTCGAACGGCGCCCTCGCCTCCTCCGCGATCAGCCGGTCGAGCTCGGCCCCGGCCCCCGGGTGTCCGCCCAGGTCGTGCGCCGCCAGAAGCAGGGGGGCCTCCCCGGCCGGGGCGATCCGCTGCACCGGCACGCCGCCCTGCTCGGGGAAGGTGGTGCGCAGCGCCTCGTGGCGGTCCACGATCCGGTCCAGCGCCCGCTCCAGCGCCGCGCGGTCCAGCTCCCCCCGCAGCCGGAGCCCGAACGGGAGGTGGTACGCCGCGCCGGCGCCGTCCAGCCGGTCGAGGAACCAGAGCCGCTGCTGCGCGAAGGAGAGCGCCAGGCGCTCCTCGCCCGCGGCCGGCCCGATCGGCGGCAGGTCGGCCCGGGCGGCGTGCTCCAGCCCCCGCGCGAAGTCGGCCAGCACCGGCCGGGCGAACAGGTCGCCCACGGCGGCCTCCACCCCCAGCGCCTGCCGCACGCGCGAGACCACCTGCATCGCCCGGAGCGAGTGGCCGCCCAGGTCGAAGAAGTGGTCGTGGCGCCCCACGCGCTCCACCCCCAGGAGCTCCGCCCAGATCTCCGCCAGAGCCGCTTCCGCCTCGCCCAGCGGCGGCTCGTAGGCGCGCGCGGCGTACGCCTCGCCCCCGGGCTCGGGGAGCGCGCCCCGGTCCACCTTCCCGTTCGGCGTCAGCGGCAGCGCCTCCAGCCGCACGTACGCCGCGGGCACCATGTAGTCGGGGAGCTGCTCCGCCAGGTGCGCCCGCAGCGCCTCGGCCGGCGCCGGCTCGCCCACGTAGTACGCCACCAGCCGCCGGTCGCCGGCCGAGGCGCCGCGCGCGGCGACGATGGCGTCGCGCACCGCGGGGTGGGCGGCCAGCCTGGCCTCGACCTCCGCCAGCTCGACGCGGAAGCCGCGGACCTTCACCTGGCCGTCGAGCCGGCCCAGGAACTCCACGTTGCCGTCGGGGCGCCAGCGCGCGCCGTCGCCGGTGCGGTAGAGGCGCCCGCCGGGAGCGCCGCCGAAGGGGCTCGCGACGAACTTCTCCGCCGTCAGCTCCGGGCGGCCGTGGTAGCCCCGCGCCAGGTTGCGGCCGCCGACGTACAGCTCGCCCGCCACCCCGATCGGGACCGGCTCCCCGTGCGCGTCGAGGATGAAGAGGGTGGTGCCCGCGAAGGGCCGCCCGATCGGCACGTGCTGGTCGCCGTGCACCCCCTCCAGCGAGCGCGCCTCGAAGAAGGTGCTGTCGATGGTGGCCTCGGTGAGCCCGAACGAGTTGACCAGGCGCGTCTCGGGGCCGCAGAAGGAGAGGAAGTGGCGGTACTCGTCGACGCTCCAGGTGTCGGAGCCGCAGACCAGCACCCGCATGAAGCCGAGCGTGCGGCCGGACGCGGCCAGGTGCTTGACCAGCTCGCGCAGGACCGCCGGAACGAACTCGGCGATCTGGATCCGCTCCCGCTCCAGGAGCGCGTACAGCCGCTCCGGCTCCAGCAGCAACTCGCGCGGGCACACCACCAGCGTCCCTCCCGAGCAGAGGGCGCGCGTCCAGTCGCCGGTGAACACGTCGAAGGAGAAGCTCGCCATCTGCAGGTGCCGGCGGGCGCGGGTGCGCAGCTCGTACGGCTCCTCCCAGGCCAGGTACGCGTTGGCGATGCTGCGGTGCTCGATCATCACCCCCTTGGGCCGGCCCGTGGAGCCGGAGGTGTAGATCGCGTACGCCAGGTGCCCGGGCGCGAGGCCCGCCCGATCGGGGTTCGTGGACGGCGCGTCCGCCCACTCCGGGGTGGGGGCCAGCAGGTCGAGCGCCGGCACGCCCAGCCCCGCGAAACGCCCCGCCAGCGACGCCTGTGTCAGCAGCGCCACGGGCCGGGAGTCGGCCAGCATGTAGCGCAGCCGGTCGGCCGGGTACGAGGGGTCGAGCGGCACGTAGGCGCCCCCCGCCTTCAGCACCCCCAGCACCCCCACGAGCATTTCCGGGCCGCGCTCCACGCAGATCGCCACCCGGGCGTCGGGGCCCACGCCCAGGCCCCGGAGGTGGTGCGCCAGCCGGTTCGCCCGGACGTTCAGTTCGGCGTAGGTGAGCGAGCGGCCCTCGTGGACCACGGCGGCCGCGTCGGGAGTCCGCCCCGCCTGCTCCTCAAAGAGCGCGTGCACGTACACGCCGCCCGCGTCGCCGGCGCCGGTGGCGTTCCACGCCTCGATCACCAGCCGGCGCTCGGCCTCGGGGAGCAGCTCCAGCCGCTCCACCGGCCGGCCGTCGTCCGCGACGAACGCCTCCAGCAGCCGCCGCAGGTAGCCGACGAAGCGCTCCACCGTGGCCCGGTCGAAGAGCGCGGTGGCGTACTCCAGCCGGCCCGCGATCCGGCCTCCCGCCTCCCAGAGGTCCAGCGACAGGTCGAACTTCGCCGTCTCCTGCGAGGCGCCGTGCACGGGGGCCAGCGCGAGCCCGGAGAGCTCCAGCCGGTCGCGCGGCGCGTTCTGCCAGGTGAGCATCGCCTGGAAGAGGGGGCTGTGCGCCAGGCTCCGCGCCGGCTGCACCAGCTCCACCACCTGCTCGAAGGGGATGTCCTGGTTCTGCTGCGCCTCCAGCACCCGCTCCCGCACCCGCCCCAGCAGCTCCGCCGCCGTGGGCGAGCCGGAGAGGTCCACACGCAGCGCCAGCGTGTTCAGGAACGCCCCGATCATCCCCTCGACCTCCCGTCGCCCCCGGTTGGCCGTGGGGGTGCCCACCACCACGTCGGTCTGGCCCGAGAGCCGGCCCAGCACCACCGCCCACCCCGCCAGGAGCGTCATGAACGGCGTGGTCCCGTGGCGCCGGCCGAGCGCCCTGAGCCTCTCGGCGAGCACCTCGTCGAGCTCCACCGCGACCGACGCGCCCGAGTGGTCCTGCCGCGCGGGCCGCGGGCGGTCGGTGGGCAGCTCCAGGAGCGCCGGAGCGCCGGCGAGCGTCCGCTTCCAGTAGTCGGCCTGGGCCCGCAGGACCTCGCCCTCCATCCAGCGCCGCTGCCACGCCGCGTAGTCGGCGTACTGCACCGGGAGCGGCGGGAGCGGGTCTTCCCCGCCCTCGCGGTAGGCGCCGTACAGCACGCCCAGCTCGTGCACCAGCACCCCCATGCTCCACCCGTCGGAGACGATGTGGTGCATGGTCACCAGCAGCGCGTGGTCGTCGTCGCCCATCCGCACCAGCCGCCCGCGGATCAGGGGCCCGCGCTCCAGGTCGAAGGGCGCGGCCGCCTCCTCCGCCGCCAGGCGCAGGAGCTCCGCCTCGGCGTCGGGGTGGGCGCCCAGGTCGTGCTCGAGGAGGGCGAAGGCGCTCTCCCCGGCCGGGGCGATCCGCTGCTCCGGCTCGCCGTCCACCACCCGGACGGTGGTGCGCAGCGTCTCGTGGCGCGCCACGATCCGGTCCAGCGCGCGCACGAGCGCGGCGCGGTCCAGCCCGCCCTTCAGGCGCAGGCCCCGGCGGACGTGGTAGGTGCTCCCCATCCCCCCCAGCTCCTCCAGGAACCAGAGCCGCTGCTGCGCGAACGACAGCGCCAGGCGAGCGCCCCGGTCCACGGGCTCGATCGGGGAGAGCGCCGACCAGCTGCGCTCCAGCCTGGCGGCGCGCGCCATCTTCAGGAGCTGCTCGCGGTCGGCGACGGTCGGCGTGGGGTTCATGGGCGAAAGCACTCGTTGCCGGAGGTGCGGGCGCGGGCGCCGCCGGAAGCGGCGGCCGCGCGTTTACGTTCGTCTTCTCGCTCGGGACCGCGCTCACCCCGCGGCGGGGTGGCCGAGCTGCGCGGCCAGGCCGGCGAGCTGGGCCGGGTCGAACTGGGCGAGCTGGGCGTCCAGGACCCGTTGCGCGAGCTCCGCGAGCACGGGCCGCTCGAAGATGTCGCGGAGGCCGACGTCGACCTCCAGGTCGTGCCGGAGCCGGAGCGCCAGCCGGCTGGCCAGGAGCGAGTGGCCGCCCAGCTCGAAGAAGTGGTCGTGGCGGCCCACGCGCTCCACCCCGAGCACCTCCGACCAGAGGGCGGCCAGCGCCTCCTCGGTCTCGCCGGACGGCGCCTCCCACCCCCGCCGCGCGTAGGCGCCGCCCTCGGGGGCGGGGAGCGCGCCGCGGTCCAGCTTGCCGTTGGGGGTGAGCGGCATGGCCTCCAGCGCCACGTACGCGGCCGGCACCATGTACTCGGGGAGCCGCGCCAGGAGGTGCGCGCGGAGCGTCTCGGCGTCGGCCCCGGCGCCGGCGGCCACGCAGTACGCCACCAGCCGCCGGTCGCCGGGGGCGTCCTCGCGCGCCACCACCACCGCCTCGCGCACGCCCGGGTGCTCGGCGAGGCGCGCCTCCACCTCGCCCGGCTCCACCCGGAACCCGCGCACCTTCACCTGGAAGTCGTTGCGGCCCAGGAACTCGAGGCGGCCGTCGGCCAGCCACCGCGCCAGGTCGCCCGTGCGGTACAGGCGCGCCCCCGGCTCGGCCCCGAAGGGGTCGGCCACGAAGCGCTCGGCGGTGAGCCCGGGGCGGTCCAGGTACCCGCGCGCCACCCCCGCCCCGCCGATGTACAGCTCGCCGGGAACCCCCACGGGCACGGGCTCGCCCGAGGGGTCCAGCACGTAGACGCGCGCGTTCGGCATCGGCCGGCCGATGGGGACGCTCCCCTTCGCCTCCTCGGCCGGCGAGACGCAGCCCGTGACCGCCGTGGCGGCCTCGGAGGGCCCGTAGCGGTTGTAGAGCCTGGCCTGCGGGAGCCGCTGCGCGAGGCGCCGCACCAGCGCCGCGGGGAGCGCCTCGCCGCCGCAGGGGACCCGCCGCAGCGCGCTGCACCCCTCCACCCCCGGCTGCTCCAGGAAGAGCTGCAGCATGGAGGGGACGAAGCTGGCCGTGCCGATCCCGTGGGCGCGGATCGTCTCCACCAGGTAAGCCGGGTCGCGGTGCCCGTCGGGGCGCGTCATCACCACGCGGGCGCCCACCATCAGCGGCCAGAAGAGCTCGTAGGCGGAGACGTCGAAGCTGAGCGACGCGTTCTGCAGCACCGCCTCGCCCGCCTCGAGGCGCCAGGCGTCCTGGATGCCGGCGATCCGGCTCACCAGGTTGCGGTGCACGTTCATCACCCCCTTGGGCCGGCCGGTGGAGCCCGAGGTGTAGATCACGTAGACCAGGTGCTCGGGGGTCAGCCCCCGCCGCTCCGGGTCGGTCGCGGGCCGCCCCGCCCACGCGCCCGAGTCGGCGTCGAGCGCCAGCACGGGGACGCCCGCCCCGGCGACGCGCCCCGCCAGCGGCGACCGGGCGAGCAGGACCGCCGGCCGGCTGTCGGCCAGCATGTAGCGCAGCCGGTCTTCCGGGTACCCGGGGTCCAGCGCCACGTACGCCCCGCCGGCCTTCAGCACCCCGAGCAGCCCCACCACCATCTCCAGGCTCCGCTCCAGGCAGAGCCCCACCCGCGCGTCGGGGCCCACGCCGATCCCGCGGAGGTGGTGCGCCAGCCGGTTCGCGCGGGCGTTCAGCTCCGCGTAGGTGAGCGCCTGGTCCTCGAAGACCAGCGCCACCGCGTCGGGCGTGCGCGCCGCCTGCGCCTCGAACAGCTCGTGGACGCACGCGCCGCGCGGATACTCCGCCGCCGTCCGGTTCCACTCCTCGACCACCTGCCTGCGCTCGGCCCCGGGGAGGAGGTCCAGCCGCTCCACCGGCCGGTCCTCGTCGGCCGCCATCGCCGCGAGCATCCGCCGCAGATAGCCGGCGAAGCGCTCCACCGTGGCGCGCTCGAAGAGCGAGGTGGCGTACTCCACCCGGCCCGCGATGCGCCCGCCGGCCTCGGAGAGCCAGAGCGACAGGTCGAACTTGGCCGTCTCGGGCGGCGCCCCCGGCACGGGGGCCGGCTCGAGCCCCGGCAGCTCCAGGCGGTCGCGCGGCGCGCTCTGCCAGGCGAACAGCACCTGGAAGAGGGGGCTGTGCGCCAGGCTGCGCGCCGGCCGCACCCGCTCCACCACCTGCTCGAAGGGGATGTCCTGGTTCTGCTGGGCCTCCAGCGCGCGCGCCTTCACCCGCGCCAGCAGCTCCGCCGCCGTGGGCGAGCCCGACAGGTCCACGCGCAGCGCCAGCGTGTTGACGAAGAAGCCGATCAGCCCCTCGATCTCCCGCCGCCCCCGGTTGGCCGTGGGCGTGCCGACCACCACGTCGTCCTGCCCCGAGAGCCGGCCCAGCACCGCCGCCCACCCGGCGAGGAGCGTCATGAACAGCGTGGTCCCCTGCAGGCGGGAGAGCGCCTTCAGCGCCGCGGTGAGCGCCTCGTCCAGCTCCACGCGGACGATGGCGCCCGCGTGGTCCTGCCGCGCCGGGCGCGCGTGGTCCGCCGGCAGCTCCAGCAGCTCGGGGGCGCCGGCGAGCGTCCGCGTCCAGTAGTCGGCCTGCCGCCGGAGGACCTCGCCGTCCACCCAGCGCCGCTGCCACGCCGCGTAGTCGGCGTACTGCACCGGCAGCGGCGGGAGCGGGTCGTCCTCGCCGCGGTGGAAGGCGGCGTAGAGCGCGCCGAGCTCCTGGACCAGCACTCCCGTGGACCACGCGTCGGAGACGATGTGGTGCAGGGTCAGCAGGAGGACGTGGTCGTCGTCGGCCAGACGGAGGAGGCGCCCGCGCACCAGGGGCCCATGCTCCAGGTCGAACGGCGCGCCCGCCTCTTCGGCCACCAGGCGGTCCAGCTCGGCGGGGGCGTCGGCGTGCCCGCGCAGGTCGTGCTCGAGGAGGGGGAAGCGGGCCGCCTCGGGCGGGGCGATGCGCTGCTCCGGCTCGCCGCCCGCCACCACGAAGGTGGTGCGCAGCGCCTCGTGGCGCGCCACGATCCGGTCCAGGGCGCGCGAGAGCGCCCCCGCGTCCAGCGCCCCCCGCAGGCGCAGCCGCTTGGGGAGGTGGTACGCGCTCCCCATCCCCCCCAGCTGCTCCAGGAACCAGAGCCGCTGCTGGGCGAACGACAGCGCCAGGCGCCCCCCGCGGTCGGCCGGCTCGATCGGCGGCAGCTCCGCGCGCGCCGCCGCCTGCACGGCCCGCGCGAAGTCCGCCAGCACCGGGCGGTCGAACAGCTCGTTCAGCGCCGCCTCGACGCCCAGCACCTGGCGCACGCGCGAGACCACCTGCACGGCCAGGAGCGAGTGCCCGCCCAGTTCGAAGAAGTGATCGCGGCGGCCCACCCGCTCCACCCCCAGCACGTCGGCCCAGACCTCCGCCAGCGCCTCCTCGACCTCGCCCACCGGCGCCTCGTAGCCGCGCCGGGCGTACGCCTCCCCCTCCGGCGCCGGCAGCGCCCGGCGGTCCACCTTCCCGCCCGGGGTGCGCGGCAGCGCCTCCAGCCGCACGTACGCCGCCGGCACCATGTGCTCCGGGAGCCTCTCCGCCAGGTGCGCCCGCAGCGCC
>DASVWD010000281.1 GCA_036389795.1 Longimicrobium sp. | reverse complement strand
TTCGGGTACAGCTTTCTGATAAAGCCTCACACAGAGGACACAGAGAAACTTCGATCGCGTCTTCAGTTCCTCCGTGTTCTCTGTGTCCTCTGTGTGATTCCAATCTGTTCGGAACCAGAACAATGCTCGGCGATCTGGTATGAAGCCGCGGCAACAACGGCAGGAAGCCTCGCAAACGGCGCGAGGCTGCGGAGCGGGCTTCCGCGCATTCCGGCGAGGATCGGCGCGGAGGCGGGGACGGTCGAGGCAGGCCTCGCCCCTACGGTGCGGGAGAAGGAAAGTGCGTCGGGCCGACGAGGTCCGACGCACTTTCGCACTTTCGCACTTTCGCACTCACGCACTCACGGCTCCGCCTCGCGCCGCGGGAGGGGATCGCCGATCGGGAGGGAGAGCGTGAACACCGAGCCCTCGCCGTCGCGGCTCTCGGCGCTCAGCTCGCCTCCCATGGCGCGGGCCAGGTCGCGGCTGATGGCCAGGCCCAGCCCCGTGCCCTCGCTGGGGCGCGTGTAGCCGGCGTTCACCTGCACGAACGGCTCGAAGATGGTGGCCAGCTTGTCGCCCGGGATGCCGAGGCCGGTGTCGCGCACCCGCACCGCCACGAACCCGTCGACCCGGGCGCACTCCATCACCACCCGCCCGCCCGAGGGGGTGAACTTCACCGCGGTGGAAAGGAGGTTCAGCACGATCTGCCGCAGCTTCTCGGGGTCCACCCGCACGGTGACGGCCGGGTCGAAGCGGCTGTACTCGTACTCCAGCCCCTTGGCCTGCATCTGCGGGCCGATCAGCGCCTCCACCTCGGTGAGCGCCTCGTCGAGCGGCACGTCGTCCAGGTCGAAGTGCACGTGCCCGCTGTCGATGCGCGCGAAGTTCAGCACGTCGTTGATGAGCCCCAGCAGGTGCGTCTGGCTGCGGCGGATGCGGGCCAGGTACTCCAGCTGCCCCTCGGTGGGCGCGCCGCGGATCCCCAGCTCCAGCAGCTCCACGTAGCCGGCGATGGCGTTCAGCGGCGTGCGCAGCTCGTGGCTCATGGTGGTGAGGAACTCGAACTTGGCGCGGTTGGCCTGCTCGGCCTCGGCGCGGGCGCGCTGCTCGGCCTCGAACAGCCGCGCCCGCTCCAGCGCCAGCGCCGCCTGCCGCGCCACCGCCAGCAGGAAGTCGCGCGTGACGCCGTCGAACTCGCGCTCGTGCGCGAAGCTGAGCGCCACGCCTCCCACCGCGCGCCCCTCCACCAGCATGGGGACGGCCACCCAGGCGGCGTTGGCGGTCCGCGGGTGGCTGGCGGCCAGCGCCGGGTAGCGCCGGTCGCGCTCGGGCACCGACTCCAGGCACACCACCTCGCGCCGGCGCAGCGCGTCGGCCAGCGGGAGCGGCGCGTCGAGGGGGAAGCGGCGGAACTCCTCCAGCAGCTCCGCCGGGTAGCCGCCCGAGGCCAGCAGCTCCAGGGCGTCGCCCTCGGGGGTGAGCTGCCCGATCCAGGCGGCGGCCGCCCCCAGGGCCTCGGTCCCCGTGCGCACCACCACGGCGCCCACCTCGGCGGGGGTGCGCGCCTCGGAGAGCTGGGCGGTGGCGGCCTGCAGCCGGGCGGTGCGCTCGGCGCTGCGCTCGGCCTGGCGGCGGGCCTCCTGCTCGGCCGTGTGCAGCCGCGCGTTCTCCAGCGCGGCGGCGGCGCGGCGGGCCAGCTCCTCGGCCAGCGCCAGGTCGGCCGGGCCGTAGCGCCGCTCGGGGCGGGTGCTGGCCAGCGCCACGGAGCCCAGCACGCGGTCTTCCAGGCGGATGGGGACGATCATGAACGAGGTGGGCGCCAGCGCCCGCGTGATGCGGCGCAGCTCCGGGTCGGCGATCATCTCCTGGTGCGTGGCGTCGTTCGCCTGGCGCACCAGGAGCGGCTGCCCGCCCTGGAGCACCCGGGCGGTGGGGCTCGCGGGAGAGGGGTGCGCTCTCCAGCGCTCCATCATCTCGCGCAGCAGGGGGAGCTTGGCCGGGTCGACGTGCGCGGCGTCCATCGGCAGCACGCTCCCGCCGGGGCCGTTCAGCACCACCGCGGCGTAGTCGGCGATCCGCGGCACGGGGAGGCGCGCCACGGCCGAGACGGTGGCCTGCGGGTCGAGCGAGGCGGCCAGCACGCGGCTGGCCTCGGCCAGGAAGCGCAGGCCCTCCTCGCTCTCGCGGAGCCGGGCCTCGGTGCGCTTGCGCTCGGTGACGTCGCGGGCGATGGTCGAGGCGCCCGCCACCTTCCCGTCGGCGTCGAACACCGGCGAGACGGCCAGCAGCACGTCCACCAGGGTGCCGTCCTTGCGCTGGCGCACGGTCTCGAAGGTCTCGATGCGCTCGCCGCGCGCCAGGCGCTCCAGGATGGCCGGGATCTCGTCGTGGCGTTCGGGCGGCGCCAGGACCGCCACGGGGCGGCCCACCATCTCCTCGGCCGTGTAGCCGTAGAGCCGCTCGGCGCCGCGGTTCCAGCTCTGCACGATGCCGTCGAGCGTCTTGGAGAGGATGGCGTCCTGCGACGACTCCACCAGGGCCGCCAGCCACGACGCCTGCCGCTGCGCCTCGCGCCGGGCGGTGACGTCCTCGTAGAAGACGGAGAGCCCGCCCTCCCACGGCGCCGCGCGCACGGCCACCCAGCTCCCCACCACGTCGGAGTAGACCTCGAAGCTCCCCGGCCTCCCCTCGGCGCGGATGCGGTGCAGCTCGCGCCCGGTCTGGCTGCCCTCGAGGCCGGGGAACACCTCCCAGATGCTCCTGCCCAGCAGCTCCGCGCGGGACTTCCTGAGCGTCGCCTCGGCGTGGCGGTTGACGTAGGTGTAGCGCCATCCGGCGTCGAGGGCCACGAAGCTCTCGCCCAGCCCCTCCAGGATCGCCTCCAGCCGGTGCCGGCCGGCCTCGGCCTCGGCCAGCCGGCGCTCGGTGCTCTCCCGGATCTGCCGGTTGGCGGCCTCCAGCTCCCCGGCCAGGGCCTGCGCCTCCTCGGTCTGCAGCTCCAGCTCGGCGGCCTGCTGCTGCAGCTCGGCCGCCTGCATCTCCAGCTCGGCGGACTGCTCCTCGGCCACCGCCCGGCTCCGCTCGGACTCGCGCGCGGCCGCCAGCGCCTCGTGCCGCGTGCGCGCGAGCGACTCGTGCATGGCGCCGATCAGCGCCGCCACGGCCAGGAAGACGGCCAGGCGCGGCAGGTCGCCGGGCGTGAGCATCCAGCGGCCGAACGGGGGGAGGAGGAAGTAGGCGGAGAGCGGCACGGCGAGCGCGGCCACCACCAGCGCCGGCCCCCGTCCGCCGAACCAGGCGGTGAGGACCACCGCCGCGAAGAAGAAGATGAAGACGTTGCTCTCGACCCACTGCCGCAGCAGGAGCGAGACGCCGAGCGCGGCGCCCGTGGCGGCCAGGGCCAGGCCGTAGCGCTGCCAGGCGGGCCGCCTGGGGTCGGCCGCTGCGGGAGGTGGATCGGTGGCGGTGGGCACGGGCGACTGCATCCGTGGTCTTTTCACGGCGGCGGGCGGGTGGAGGCGGGGGGCCCCGCGCGGAGGTGGCCCTGAATCTAATGTCTCCCGCGTCGCTCACCAGCATCGCGAATCGCCCCCGGTGACCGCTGAGCGGATTTGCTCTCACAGAGGACACGGAGGACACGGAGAACTGCCAAACTACGAACAGACCGGCGTGAGACGAGCAGTTGGTTCCGGCTGATCTCGAGGATTCGATATCGGCTTTTCAGGGGGATGGTGAGAGCAAAGAACGACGGCGCCCCGACGGGAAGTCGGGAGCGCCGTCCCTCGCGCGGCCGGACTCGCGTCCTCCACCTGGTTCGACCGGAGCGACGGGAGCCGAAGGTGGCGTGCCCGCCCGGCGCGCGCACCCGATGAACGCCCGGCGCGCCCCACCTATGACAGCGGTCGTGCGAGCCGCGCGCCGCGGGGGACGAGAGGCACCACGGTGGGGCGAGCCGGAGCGGCCTCGGCGCCTCCGCCTTGTCTTCCCGCGCGCGCTGGCCTATCCTCCCGCGGCCCGCTCCCGACGCTCTCGCGATGGAAATCCCCCGGATGACGCTCTCCCGACCGAACCGCCCGCGCGCCGCGCGGCTGCCGCTCGCCGCGGCGCTCCTCCTGCTCGCCTCCGCGGCCGCCGCGCAGGACTTCCGGCCCGAGCTCACGGTGGTGCAGCTCAACGACGTCTACCGCATCGACGCGGTGGAGAACGGCAACGCGGGCGGGATCGGGCGCACGGTGACGCTGGTGGAGCGGCTGGAGCGCGAGACCCGCGGGCCGGTGATGGTGCTGCACGCGGGCGACGCCATCGCTCCGTCGCTGGAGAGCCGCTACTTCGCCGGCCTGCAGATGGTCGACGCGCTCAACTTCCTGCACGCGCGCGCGCCGCTCGTCTTCGTCCCCGGCAACCACGAGTTCGACGAGCGGAGCGACACCATGTTCGCGGGCGCCGTGCGCGCCTCGCGCTTCCCCTGGCTGGCGGGGAACCTCGCCGTCTCCACGCGCGACGCGGCCGTCGACCGCGCCGTGGGGCGCGACACGGTGATCGTGACGGCGGGCGGGATGCGCCTCGGCGTCTTCACCCTCACCTTCCTGGACAGCCGGCGCGACTGGGCCGCGGCCGACAGCGCCTTCGTCCGCATCGCCGAGGAGCAGATCCGGCGGCTGGAGCGCGGGCGGGCCGACGTGATCGTGGGGCTCACCCACCTGGGGCACGAGACGGATCGGGAGATCGCGCGGCTCCGGCGCCGGCACCCGCGCTTCGTATGGATCGCGGGCGGGCACGAGCACTTCCTGATCCACGACCCGCTCACCGACACCACCGCCGCCATCACCAAGGGCGACTCCAACGCGCGCCGAGTCTGGCGGGTGGCGCTGGGCCGCCGCGGCCGCCGCGCCGCCATGCGGGCCGACTCGGTGGTGCTCGACGCGTCGGTCCCGGTCGACTCCGCCTACCAGCGCGAGGTGACGGACAGGTGGCAGGCCGAACTGCGTGCGAAGATCCCCTTCCTGGACGTGCCGATCGGACGCAGCGAGACGCCGCTCGACGCCGCCGAGGAGACGGTGCGCAACGCCGAGAGCGCGTGGGGGAGCTGGCTGGCCGACCAGATGCGCACCGCCTTCCCCACCGTCCCCACCGACGCGGCGGTCCTGAACGGCGGCGCCATCCGCATCGACGACGTGGTGCAGGGCGAGCTGCGCTGGGAGCACCTGGCGCGCACCTTCGGCTTCCCCACGCGCGTGGCGATCGTCCGGCTGCGCGGGCGCGACCTGCGCGAGCGCGTGCTGGAGCGCAGCGTCTCGGGCGGGCGCGGCGAGGGGCGCTTCCTCCAGGTCTCGGGCCTCAGGGTGCGCTTCGACCGCAGCCGGCCCGAGGGGCGGCGCATCCTCGACGCGCAGGTGCAGCGCGAGGGCGGCTGGGCGCCCATCGCCGACGACAGCGTCTACACGCTGGCCGTCCCCGACTACCTCTTCGGCGGCGGCGACGGCTACCCCTTCCCCGAGATCGCCGTCGAGCGCATCCCGCCCGGCCCCGACCTCAAGCTGATCGCCTTCGACCGTCTCACCGCCCTCTACGCCGCCGGCCGGGCGATCGCCCCCCGCGTCGAGGGCCGCCTGGTGGACGAGACCCCGCGCGACGGCACGCGGTAGGAACGGTGCTCCCAGAGCACGACGACGACGGCGCTCGCGGCGAGTTTCCGCTGCGGGCGCCGTAAATCCTCCCGTTCTCCCGTTACGTGAGGAGTCTTTGTCTTTCGCGTCCGGTGATCACCCCCAAGATGCCGGATATTCCCGTAAACTCCCCGGCACTACATAGCGGTCAAAGCGCGCTTCGCCTTCGGTTACCTGATATCGAACCGTCTCTGTGGTTGCTATCCACGACTTACCATGCTCTCGCCAGTAGAGTTGCTCTCCAGCATCGCGCTGGGCAGCTTCCATCGCCTCTCCCGGGTTCCCAGTGATCATCATAAAGTACACACCGTCTGAGGTGACCTTCTCCGCCAGATGTGCGACCATCCGAGTACGCGAACGGCCGTCAACAGTCTCAGTGCTGACAGACACTGTGCCGCCTCGGCTTGAGAGCTTTGCGTTTTCGAAGGTAGTCTGATCCATAAGAGCAGGAATCCAATCTTGGGGGAGTGAACTCTAGGTTCCGAAAAATCTAAGCCGGTGGTCCGCCGGAGTCTACAATCCGGATGAATCCGAGTTGATCTACTTGCGGGTCTTGCAGACCATCCCCAACGAATGAATTTTGAAAACGACCGTCGCTTTTCAATCCCACCGCCCCACGTCATCCCCGATACGAGGTTCTTACAAGATGTCCGACCCGCAGGCTTCCGCGTCTCCCGCGACGTTCACGCCGAGCGAGCTGGTGGTGCTCTTCGGCGACCGCTTCGCCGAGGAGGGCGGGATGCTCACCGCGAAGGAGGAGGTGCTCACCAGCGGCAAAAAGGTTAGCGCCGAGAAGCTGGCGCACGCCGCCATGGCCGCCGCGCTGCTGGCCGCCGAGCAGTCCGGCGCCGTGCGCCTGGAGGTGCGCCGGACGAAGGCGCTCTTCGGGCTGATGAAGGGCGAGAAGCTGCACGTGGTCCCCGGCCCTCGCCCGTCCGCGTGGCCCGCGGGGACCGTCGAGGCGGCCATCGCCGAGTCCGCGCCGTCGGGCCCGGAGGCGAGCGACCTGTTCGGCGCCCTCATCGGCGCGAAGACGGCGAACGCCTCGCAGCGCTTCGTGAGCGTGGTGAAGGCGGGGCTCGCCGGGCGGGGGCTGCTGGGCACGGAGCAGAAGAAGACGCTGATGGTCTTCACCACCATGCACTTCACCCTCCCCGACGCGACGCGCGCCGCCGCCGGGCGCGCCTCCACCGACCCGGTGCGCGACCTGCTGCGCTCCGCCGAGCAGGGCCGCCCGCACGAGTGGAGCCTGATGATGAAGGCGATCCGCGCGGCCATCACCTGGATGACCGAGACCAGCGACTGAGGAGTGATACGATCGAATATCGGGAGGGGCTTGCTCAGACATCAGAATCCGAGTTGCGCGAGCATTTCTTGCAAGAAGGACGTTTGTCTAGTACGGCTGTGGAAAAGACTTGGGAAGGCCGGGTTCTTAGCCGTCGGCCGATAAAGCTCGCCCGTGTAACCGATGAGGACATTCCAATGGCGGCAGCATTGAAGACGTTCGCACAAGATGTAGAGCAGCGCCGTAAAGCGTGTTTCCTGCACGCCAGTGATCTCATTCGAGCTGCCGAGCAGTTGCAAGCTGAGAATTTGCCTCACATCAGCTATCACCTCGCTACTTTGGCTCTTGAGGAGATTGGAAAGGCCGAATTGATTGTGATGCAGGGCCTTTCGATAGCACGGGGAGAAGAGGCCAGCTGGATTTCTCGTTATTTGGAAAGCCACACAAAGAAACTCTTCATAACTTTTTTGGGTCCGCAGTTTGGTCGCTCACCCATTACAGGTGATCGCCTGCGAGAGTTAGAGGCGGCGGCGGTGGCGGCGCATTCTCTGCGGTTGAAGGGACTCTATGTAGATGCTTCGGACGAACAGGCTCCGCCGCCGCGAGCAGCAATTACACCTGAGAACGCAAAGACAACCATTCACTTCGCGAAAGCTACGTTACATCTCGCACAGCATCGTCGCTTCGAGCCTTTGTCTGATGAGGAGGAGGAAAATGTCCTCTGGTTCTTTGAGGCGGTCGAAGATCCAGAAAAACGCAAGCTCATCCTAGGCGGTCCTTCGCTCCGAAAGATGGCAGAGGTAGAGAATGGACAGGCTTGGATTCGTTGGGTACGTGAGCAATTTGACCAAGCGGAACAGGAGGGAATCGCACGCGTGCAGCAGGAACTAGCTCGTCCTATCCCTGGAGACGATGAAGCATTTTCGGAGAAATGGCGAATTCAAGTAAGAATTTTCAGCGATTCTCATTCTATCCGTGCGAAAGTACTCCAAGAGTGGAGCCAGCAGATAACATGGTTTAAATTGATCTATGTGCAGAAGAAGAATCAGTTTATTGCGGAAATCACCCTTCCGAAGAAAGTACATATCGCAGCTCTGTACGATGCTGGTTTCAGTGCCGTTCAGGACTTTGTACTAGCACTCAATATTGGATCTGCCGGATTTTTTTGGTGGTATCTGCCGGAGTACACATCGCGTTTCTATGAGAGTGCCAAGGATCTTGAGAGTGGGACCAATGTGGTAGTAGAGCGCACCCCCAAGCTTCGTGTGGATTGGAAAGGTGGTGTGCTCGATCAGCGAATTCTACATAATGTTAAGGCATGCTTCGCAGCGCTTGCCTCTGGAGACTTCCCTAAGCAGAACTCACCCTTCGGTCTCTACTTTTCGGGTTTGGCACTCCTTGCGAAGAACGACGTACTGCTCCGCTTGGAAGCCACAACCTACGAGCAGTTCTTCCGTGCACTTCAACTGGGGATGCAATCTTTTGGAGATTGGAACATGGAAGAGCCTTTCAAAGAAAGCTTTGGACGCATGTTTGGACAGTTGCTTGGTGAAAACCCAGGCGACGAATGGGTAGATTGGGGCGAGGCGATCTTAGGTGGTCACCCTCCTGAAAACATCACGCTTTCAGAAGTTGCGGGAATGAAGGTACTGTGTGATCTCTACTTTCGGCACGCTCTTGAGCGAGACCTTCGGCGCCGGTCTGGAGAAAGTTACGAAGAGTCAGACTAGCTCTCAAGAAGTGGTATGGGAGAAATCGCCAAGGTAGTCTTTGGGCGGCACTCGTCACAAAAGTAAGAACGGCCCGGATCCTTTCGCGGACCCGGGCCGTTCATCCGTCTGGCGATCAGGAGCTTACCAGATCTTCACGCGCTGGTTGGCGGGGCGGTACATCTTGTCGCCCTCCTTCACGCCGAAGGCGTCGTAGAACTCCTGCATGTTCACCAGCACGCCGTTCGTCCGGTACATCCCGGGCGAGTGCGGGTCGGTGAGGAGCTGCTGCCGGAGCGCCTCGTCGCGGAACTTGCTGCGCCACACCTGCGCCCAGCCCAGGAAGAAGCGCTGGTCGCCGGTGAAGCCGCCGATCACCGGGGCCTCGCGGCCGCCCAGCGACAGCTTGTACGCCCGGTACGCCACCGCCAGGCCGCTCAGGTCGCCGATGTTCTCGCCGAGCGTCAGCCGGCCGTTCACCGTGGCGCCCTCCAGCGGGCTGAACTGGCTGTACTGGTTGGCCAGCGCCGTGGCGCGCTGCTCGAACGCACTGGCGTCCTCGCCGGTCCACCAGTCGCGCAGGTTCCCCTCGCCGTCGGACTTGCGGCCCTGGTCGTCGAAGCCGTGGCTGATCTCGTGCCCGATCACCGCGCCGATCGCCCCGTAGTTCACCGCGTCGTCGGCGTCGGGGTTGAAGAACGGCGGCTGCAGGATGGCGGCCGGGAACACGATCTCGTTGTTGGTGGCGTTGTAGTACGCGTTCACCGTCTGGGGCGTCATCCCCCACTCGGTGCGGTCCACCGGCCTGCCCAGGCGCGAGAGCATCCGGTTGTACTCGAAGGCCGCCACGCGGCGCATGTTCCCCAGCAGGTCGCCGGGAACGATCTCGAGCGCCGAGTAGTCGCGCCACTTCGCCGGGTAGCCGATCTTGACGGTGATCTTCGACAGCTTGTCCTTGGCCTGCGCCCGGGTGGCGGGCGTCATCCACTCCAGCTCGTCGATCCCCTGCCGGAACGCCTCCAGCAGGTTGGCCACCAGGCGCTCCATGCGGGCCTTCTGCTCGGGGCGGAAGTGCTCCGCCACGTACATCTCGCCCACCACCTCGCCGAGCGCGCCCTCCACCACGCCCACGCCGCGCTTCCAGCGGGGGCGCTGCTCCTGCTGGCCGCTGAGCGTGCGGCCGCGGAACTGGAAGCTGGCCTCCGCGAAGGCGCGGGGGAGGAACGGCGCCGCCGAGTCGAGCAGGCGCACCGTCTCGTACGCCTTCAGCGTCTCCAGCGGGGTGGCCGCCAGCACGCTGTCGGCGCCGGCCAGGTAGCTGGGCTGGCGCACCACCACCGACTCCACGCCCTGCACGCCCGCCTCGCGCAGCCACGCCGCCCAGTCGAAGCCGGGGGCCCGGGCGCGCAGCTCGGCCAGCGTCATCCGGTTGTAGGTGGCGTTGCGGTCGCGGTTGCGGGTGCGCTCCCACTGGCGCTGGGCCAGCTCGGTCTCGAAGGCCAGCACCGCGCGGGCCTTGCCGGCCGGGTCCTGCTCGCCCGCCAGGCGCAGCAGCGTCTCCATGTAGCCGACGTACGCGTCGCGCAGCGCCTGGAAGCGCTCGTTGGCCTGCAGGTAGTAGTCGCGGTCGGGGAGCCCCAGGCCGGTCTGCGAGACGTACACCGTGTACTGGGTGGACTGCTTCTGGTCGGTCGAGACGCCGAAGCCGAACGGGTAGCCCACGCCGATGCGCGCCAGGCCGGCGAAGAGCGCCGGGAGCTGGGCCTTGCTGGTGACGCCGCGGATGCGGGCCAGGTCCGCCTGGAGCGGCTGGAGCCCGAGCTGCTCGATCCGCGCGGTGTCCATGAAGCTCAGGTACAGGTCGCCGACCTTCTGCTCCCTGGAGCCGGGCGCGCCGCGGCTGGCGGCCGCGCGCTCCACGATCTGGCGCATCGCCTCTTCCGAGGAGTCGCGCAGCATCACGAACGAGCCGTAGGTGGTGCGGTCGGCCGGGATCTGCGTGTTGCGCAGCCAGGCGCCGTTGACGAACTGGTAGAAGTCGTCCTGGGGGCGGACGCTGCGGTCGAACGCCGTGGTGTCGACGCCCAGGCCGGTCTGCGCGGCCGCGCCGCCGGCCAGGGTGCCGGCCAGCACGAGCGCCAGGGCGGCTCCGCGGGTGGTGAAGACGGTCATAAGTGCTTGCGATGGTTGGGGATACGACTGCGTGGAAGCGTCTTGATACTGCGGACTTCCCGGATGGTTCCCCGCCGACGGACTCCAGACGCGGGACGCGCGGGCGGAGGACTCGCGCGGCGGCCCGTCCTTGTTGGCCGCGGGACGCCGGACTAGCTTCGCCGGCGCGCCGACGTCTCCGCTGGGAACCGTTTGCGCGCGATGAGATGCCGGAGGACGCGAGAACGTTGACGCCGGTCCGCTTCCGGTCCTTCCGACCCACTTCCCCTCCCGTCCGGAGCCGCTTCCCGTGAGCCAGACAACGGCCGCCCCGATCCAGTGGGATGAAACGAGGCTGCGCGGTTCTCCCTCCCACCGCGCAGCGGGGGGAGGGCCGGGGAGGGGGGTTGCCCGCGGCCGCGCCGGGGCCGGTCGAAGCGCGACCGTCTTCCTTCCACCCGGGCGGATCGCGCGCATCGTCCTGCTGGTGGCTGCGGCGCTGCTGCCGGCGGGGACCGCGGCGGCGCAGGGAGGCGAGGCCGGGCGGCTCCTCTACTGGTGGACCCAGGCGGGGGCGGACGGCGAGTGGCAGCTGCGCACCGTGTACGACGGCGGCGGCGCCTGCCCCGCGCCGGCCGCCATGCGCGCGCTCCCCGACACCGCATTCCCGGTGCTCGTCTGCCAGCAGGTGGTGGGCGACGCGGACGGGGAGGCGCGCGTGGGCGGGCGGCGGGTGGGGCGCCCGGCGGAGGCCCGGCGCGTGGTGGTGATCGGCGACACCGGTTGCCGCGTGCGCGACCAGAACTGCGCCGACCCCGGCTCGTGGCCGTTTTCGCGCGTGGCCGCCGCGGCCGCGCGCGCCCGCGGCGACCTCACGATTCACGTGGGCGACTACATCTACCGCGAGCGGTGCACGGCCGGCGTCCCCGGCCCCTGCGGCGACAACTGGCCCACCTGGGAGGCCGAGTGGTTCCGCCCCGCGGGCGAGCTGCTCGCCGCCGCGCCGTGGGTGTTCGCGCGCGGCAACCACGAAGACTGCAGCCGGGGCGGCCGCGGGTGGTTCCGCTTCTTCGACCCGCGTCCCGTGCCGGGCTCCGGCTGCGAGAAGGCCACCGAGCCGTACGCCGTGCGCGTGCCCGGCCTGGGCCGCCTGCTGATCCTGGACACCGCCTGCGCCACCTGGTACTCCGACTGCTGGCCGGGCCGCCTCCCCGACGGCCGCGCCGCGAACGACTCCGCCACCGCCGTGCGCACCTACGCCGCGCAGCTCCGCCGCCTCGCCGAGCTCGCGCGCGGCGAAGAGGACGCCTGGCTGGTCACCCACGTCCCCATCTGGGACGTGGACCAGGCGGGGCACCCCGACTCGCTCGGCTCGTACCTCCTCCAGGCCGCGCTCCGGCAGGTCTCGCGCGGCGAGCTCCCCGCAGCGGTCGGCCTCCAGGTCGTCGGCCACACGCACGTCTGGGAGGTGATCGACTTCGCCGGGGCCCGGCCGCCCGTGCTGGTGGCCGGCAACGGCGGCACCTCCGAGGGCGTCATCCCCCCCGTGCCGCCGGGGACGCGCAAGGTGATCGACGGCGTGGCGGTCGAGGGCTTCTGGAAGACCACCGCTTTCGGCTACACGCTGCTGGAGCCCGTGGGCCCCGGCTGGCGCGCCACCCTGCGCCCGGTCGAGACCGCCTGCACCATCTCCGCCGGTCAGGCCGTCTGCTGAAGTGCGTGAGTGCGTGAGTGCGTGAGTGCGTGAGTGCGTGAGTGCGTGAGTGCGTGAGTGCGTGAGTGCGTGAGTGCGT
>DASVWD010000280.1 GCA_036389795.1 Longimicrobium sp. | reverse complement strand
CGACGAGGTGAAGGCGCGCGGCGGCTGCATCATCGGCGTGATCAGCGAGGACGACCACGAGCTGCTGGACGTGGTGGACCACGCCATCACCATCCCGCGCACCATCGACATGCTCACCCCGATCCTGGCCAGCGTGCCGCTACAGCTCCTGGCCTACCACATCGCGGTGATGCGGGGCACCAACGTGGACCAGCCGCGCAACCTGGCCAAGAGTGTGACGGTGGAGTGAGGGGAGCCGGAGGGAGGGGCGCTGTCCGGAGATAATAAAGTCGGCTACTCGGAAATGAACTCGGCTACTGACGGAGACGCCGCCGCTCGGAAGAGGGGCGGCGTCGCGCACTTGCAGGCCTGGCTCGTGGGTGCTCACGCCACTCGGCGCCTGGCCGGCATGTCCACACCCATTGCTCTCGGTCCCTGACGCGATCGGGCAAGCCGTCGCATCGTTCCAGAGGTGCTTGCGCGCCCAGGTGCCCAGCCGATGAAGGCCCTTCCGTGCCGCTCAGGTTAAACCAGACCATCCTCACACCCGTCGGTGGCGCTGGCCGACCTGTACTAACCTTGGCCCTCCTCAAAACCTTCAAGTTTTTTGGCCCCAGGTGTGCTACCTCGAATCAGTTGATTTCTGATCTTCGAGCACATATTGGCGCGAGGATGAGCGGAGTGACCCGAGGCTCTTGCTGTAAGTGGCATCTTCCCCAAGCCTGCAAGCGATGCCCACGCGCCCGGGCGCGGGATCAGAGAGCCAATCCGAAAACATTTGCCTGCCAAGTTGTGTCGTATTATATGTAGGAGGCGAACCCCTCGTGGGCGAGGATCGCCCCGGGGGACAGGTTACCCACGAACCCGGAGGATGCCATGACAGCAGCAATTCCGAAGGTAGCCCGCGCGATCGTGCTCGCCCTGGCGGTCGGTCTCACGGCGTGCTCCGACGCGAGCAGTCCGGTCGCCACCCTCACCCCCGACGCCCGGCCGCGCCTGCTGGTGGCGGGCTCCACCGAGACGCTCGCGACCGGCCTGAACCTCACCAACGGCTCGTCGGTGACGTGGAACGTGTCGATGCCGTCGTCGGGGACCATCCGGCTGAGCTTCGACGCGCGCATCAACTACGGCAGCACGGCGGGCAACAGCACCATCTTCGAGATCAAGGTGAACGGCGCGAAGGTGACCGACGCCCACCTCTACAACAAGGGCGCCACCTACTACTATCCCAACCGCAGCCAGACGGAGTACTACTACACCAACCGCGGAGCCTCCTGGGGCCAGGCCGACAACTACTGGGGGCTGTTCTGGAGCCCCAACTTCTCGGCCAACAACTCGTCGAGCAACCCCTACTACGTGCAGGGCGGCAACGCCTACACCTACGTGCTCACCATCAGCGGGCTGGTCAACTACGGACAGGTGAACACCATCGAGATGGTGAACCGGGGTGCGTGGGTGCAGGCCGCGACCGGCAACTCGCCCACGATCGTCCTGCAGAACGTCAAGGTGCAGTCGATCGTTCCGCAGCCCCTCTCGGTGGGCATCTCGGCCTCCTTCCAGGCGCAGCCGTACCAGACCTGCTGGGCCTACGCCAGCGTCTCGGGAGGTACCCCGCCGTACAGCTACCAGTGGTACGTGAACGGCGCGCCCTGGGACACCTCCCCGCAGACGGCCTACACCAACTCCGGGTTCGGCTACTACCTGGACCTCTACGTCACCGATGCCGCGGGCACGACGAAGGGCACCTGGCAGTACGTGGACGTGTGGGAGGGCGCGTTCCCCTGCTACTAGCGGCCCTCGCCGCACCCGGCAGGGATCGCACATGAGGAAAGCGCCGTCCCCGCGGGGACGGCGCTTCCGTTGCTCCACGTGATACCAGATCCACGAAAAGTATTTGCCTCGCGCAGAGTCAGCAGTAGCCGGGATATTTTCTTCTCTCTCGGATTTCCCAGGATTTGTTTGGAAGTTCGGTAGCCGAGTTTATTATCTCCGTACAGGCGCCGCCTGCAGCAGCGGTGGTCCCCCGGGCTCACGGCCACCGTGGCTCATGCAGGACGGCGGCAATCCTGCCGCCGCCCTTTGTCTGATCTGCCTACCGAGCCTTGCGCAGCGGCGGCGGGCGAACCATCTCAGGCGCGCGGGCGAAACTCCAGGCAATGTCTCGGAAAGACGATTACGCGAGAGGGATGAGCTTCGATGGGCTGCCGGAGCAGGCAAGGCCGGCTTATATCGCTCTGGAGCAGTTTCAAGCCGGAGAGCCGGTAACTCAACGCTGCCCTTTCTGCCGCGGCTTGATCAGCGTCGAGGGAGTCACGCTGGCGGGAGAATCGAGTCCGTGTGCATGGAAGACGGATTGCCCATGTGGCAAGTGCAATTCGGCGTGGCGTGGGTTGTAGCGGCGTCCCGATCGCACCGGCCCCAGCGGCATGTGCTCGTCGAGCCGGGGCGCGCTTTCCCCCATCATGAGGGCCGAGGCCGATGACCTTCGAGGACGTGCGCGCGATCGCGCTGGAGCTCCCGGGCGCGGTCGAGGCTGCGTCGCGCGGAACCCACTCCTTCACGGTGCGGAAGAAGCTCTTCCTGCGCCTCATGGAGGACGGCCGGACGCTCGTGCTGCGCACCGATTGGTTCGAGCGCGACCACCTGATCACGACGGCTCCGGCCGTGTTCCATCTCACGAGCCAGATTCGCGACTTTCCCTGGGTTTTCGTGAAGCTCGCGGCGGCCGAGCCGGCACAGCTGCGTGCACTCGTGCAGGACGCCTGGCGGCGTGCGGCCCCGCGCAGACTGGTCGATGCTTTCGACGCGCTCCCCTGAGCTGCGCGCGGTCCCGGTTTGAGCTCGGACGCCGGCAGCCGGTGACTGTCTCGAGGTGCCGGACGCGACGCCGGACGCACGACAGCTCACCCCGATCCTGGCGAGGGTGCCGCTGCAGCTCCTGGCCTACCACATCGCCGTGATGCGGGGCACCAACGTGGACCAGCCGCGCAACCTGGCCAGGAGAGTGACGGTGGAGTAGCGCAGGCGTGTAGCTGCTGCTGTCGAGAGACGATCCGGAGGGCGGCCGTGCATGCGCCGCCCTCCGCGTTATCGTGCTGAGCCCACGCGTGGCGACACGGGTGCGGACGGACGTGAGGCACACGCTGGAGGTGACAGGGAGATGCTCCAGGACAGTGAAGTGGCGACCCGGCTTCCCGCGCAGGACCTGGAGCGGGCCAGGGCGTTCTACGCGGAGAAGCTGGGCCTGGAGCCCGTGGAGGAAAGGCCCGGGGGCCTCCTCTACCGCTGCGGGAACGGCTACTTCGCCCTGTTCGCGTCGGCGGGCGCCGCTTCGGGCACCCACACGCAGATGGGTTGGGAAGTCGCCGACATCAAGGCGGCGGTGGCGGCGCTGCGCGCCCGCGGAGTGGTGTTCGAGGAGTACGACCTGCCCGGACTGAAGACGGTCGGCGGCATCGCGGACATCGCCGGGAACTATCCGAGCAAGGGCGTCGGCGAGAGGGCCGCCTGGTTCAGGGACAGCGAGGGCAACCTCCTCGGCATCGGCCAGCCGGTGCGCTGAAGTATCTTTCGCCTCTCGTCCAAGGGGGCGCAACGACACGCCCACCCTGCATCCGCGCCCACGCCTTCCCGAGAATCTTCCCCTTGACGTCCGACAGGAGTGCGCCTACACTTCCCCTCGTCATCCGACAGGAGAACGCATGGGTGCACCTTCCGCGGACGTGCTGCAGGGCACGCTCGACCTGCTGATCCTCAAGACGCTGTCGCTGGCCCCGCTGCACGGCTGGGGCATCGCGCAGCGCATCCAGCAGCTCTCGGACGACGCCCTGCAGGTGGGCCAGGGCTCGCTGTACCCGGCCCTGCACCGCCTGGAGAGCAAGGGGTGGATTGCCAGCGAGTGGGCGGTCACGGAGAACAACCGCAGGGCCAAGTACTACCGCCTGAGCACGGCCGGCCGCCGTGCGCTGGGCGAGGAGACCCAGGCGTGGCGCCGCTTCGCCTCCGCGGTGGAGCTGATCCTGGGCACGCCCTGAGATGATCGACCGCGTGGCGCTGCGCCTGCGCGCCTTCCTGCGCCCCGGCGACCCTGAGCGCGAGCTGGACGACGAGCTCCGCTTCCACCTGGAGATGGAGGCGGAGCGGCTAGAGCGCGCAGGCGTGGCGCCGGACCGGGCGCGCGCGGAGGCGCTGCGCGCCTTCGGCGACGTGGAGGCGGTCAAGGAGGGGTGCCGGGCCGTGCGCGGCGCCCGCCTGCGCGAGGTGGCCGCGGACCTGGGCGCCGCGCTCAGGCTGCCGCTGCGCGAGCCGGCTTTCGCGCTCGCGGCGGTGGCCGCGCTGGCGCTCGGGGTCGGGGCGGCGGCGGCGGGCGCCTCCCTCCTCCGCGACGCCGTCCTGCGGCCGCTTCCCTACCCGTCGCCCGACCGCCTCGTCCGCCTGCAGACCGCCGTCCCCGGCATCGGAGAGACGCGCTGGCACCTGGGCCGCGCGCAGTTCCTCCACCTCCGGCGCCGCTCGCGGAGCTTCTCGCATCTCGCGCTCTACACGCTGGCGCCCGCGACGCTCGCGGGCGGGCCGGGCACGCCCGCGGAGCGCATCGGCACGGCGCGCGTGAGCGCGGGAATGGCCGCGGTGCTGGGGGCTCGCACCGTGCTCGGACGCGGCCTCACCGCGGCGGACGAGCTGCGCGGAGAGGCGGACGTGGCGGTGCTGGCGCACGCGCTGTGGTCCGCGCGCTTCGGCGGCGACCGCCGGCTGGTGGGGCGCACGATCGACCTGGACGGGCGCGCCGTGCGGGTGGTGGGCGTGCTGGCGCCCGGCGTGCGCCTGCCGGAGGAGCTGGAGGCGCCGGAGCTGGCGGGGGTGGGCGCGTGGATGCCGCTCCGGCTGGACCCGCGCGAGCGCCCCGAGCCGCACCACGTGTTCCGCGCCGTGGGCCGGCTGCGGGACGGCGTGTCGCCGGGGCAGGCGCGCGGGGAGCTGGCGGCGCTGACGGCGGAGCTGCCGCGCGCGCTGCCGGCCGCCTACCCGGTGGGCTTCCTGCGCTCCAGCGGCTTCCGGACCGAGGTGGTGCCGCTGCGCGCGTCCGTGCTCGGCCGGGGCGCGGGGCTGCCGCGGGTGGTGGCCGGCGCGCTGGCGGTGCTGATGCTCGTCGCCTGTGCGGCGGCCGCGGCGCGGTTCGTCGCGCGCCTGGGCGTGCCGCGCCGGCCGGCGCCGCGCTCGCCGGCCGGGGAGCGGCGGGTGATGGCGGAGGCGGCCGTGCTGGGAGCGATGGCGGGCGCCGCCGCCGGCGCGGTCGCGCTCTGCGCGGGGCGCCTGCTCTCCTCGCTGCTGCCGGCGGGCGTGCCGCTGATCGCCGAGCCGCGCGCGGGGGCGGCGCTCGCCGCGGCGGCCGCGGGGTGCGCGTTCGCCGCGGCGCTCGTGCTGGGCCTGCTGCCGCTGGTGCGCCGCGACCCCGCGCCGGGCGCCGCGCGGCGGGCCCCGGCGCGGGCGGGCGGCGGCGCTGCTGGTGGCGCAGGTCGCCCTCTCGCTGGTGCTGCTGGTCTCGGCGGCGCTGCTCCACCGCGGCTCGCGGGCCCTGGACGCGGTGCCGCCCGGCTTCCGCGCGCAAGGAGCGCTCACCTTCCGCGTCCTCCTTCCCGAGCAGGGCTTCGCGAGCCACGCGCAGGCCGCGGCGTTCCACCAGGCGCTCGCGGACCGCCTGCGGGCGCTCCCGGGCGTGCGGGAGGTCGGGGTCGCGCACGCGCTGCCGCTCTCCGGCTTCGACGGCTGCTCCTCGGTGCGGGCGGAGGGCGGCGGCGTGGCGTGCGTGCCGGTCACCTTCACCAGCGGCGACTACCTGGCCGCGCTCGGCGTCCCGGTCGCCGGGCGCGCGCCGACGCGGGGGGAGGCCGAGGCGGGGGCGCCGGTGGCCGTCGTCAGCCAGGCGTTCGCGCGGCACGCGTGGCCGGGACGGGACCCGATCGGCAGGCGCCTGCGGCTGAGCGAGCGGGCGGAGTGGCACCGGGTGGTCGGCGTGGCGGGCGACGTGCGCGGCGCCGGCCTGGACCGCCCCGCGCCGCGCGACGTGTACGTGCCCCTGCCGTCCATCGCCGGCGGCTGGCCGCCGCCGCGGGCGATGTCGTTCGTGGTGCGCGCGCCCGGCGCCGACATGGACGCGCTCGCCGCGGAGGCCGCGCGCGCCGCCGCGGCCGTCGACCCGCGCGTGCCGGTGGTGGACGCGCGCCCGCTCGGCGCGCTGGTGGCCGCGTACACGGCGGTGCTGCGCTTCCCGGCGCGGCTGCTGGCGGTGGCCGCGGGCGCGGCGCTGCTCACGAGCCTGCTCGGGCTGGCCGCCGCCGCGCGCGGGCTGGTGCCGCGGGCCGCGGGCCGTCCCCGCCTCGCGCGCGCCGCCAGGCTGACCGCGGTGGGGGCGGGGCTGGGGCTGCTGGCGTCCGTCCCGGCCAGCCGTGTCCTGGCCACGCTCCCCGTCCGGATCGATCCGG
>DASVWD010000279.1 GCA_036389795.1 Longimicrobium sp. | reverse complement strand
GATGGTCACCCGGCCGCGCTCGCGCAGAAGACGCGCATATGCCGCCGGGTCCGCGCGGTCGCCGCCGGTGAGGATGTAGCGCAGCCCTGACAGCGCTTCGGGGATGACCTGCGCGTAGTGGTTGAAGAGGACGGGGGTGATCAGGATGGCGGTGACGCCCTGCTCCTTCAGCAGACGCCCGTACGCGGCCGGGTCGAGCAGCACGTCCTGGGGGACGACGACCACCGCGCCGCCGGTCAGCAGCGGCCCCCACACCTCCATGGTCGCGGCGTCGAAAGCCGGGTTCGCCGCCAGCGCCACCCGGTCGTCCGCGCCCAGGTCCGCGAAGCCGTTGCTCAGCACCAGCTGCGTGATGGCCCGGTGCGGCACCATCACGCCCTTCGGCTCGCCCGTGGAGCCGGAGGTGTACATCACGTACGCCACCGCCTCGCCGCCGACGGGGACCCGCACGTCTTCCGCGCCGCCGTCGTCGAGGTTTTCGGTGGATTCGACGTCGATCCGCTCCACGCCGGGAAGCGGCGCAAGCTCCTGGCCCGGGCGGCTCAGCACGAGCCGGCACCCGCTGTCGGCCGCCATGAAGGCGATGCGCTCCGGCGGGTGCGACGCGTCCAGCGGCACGTACGCGGCGCCCGCCCGGAGCACCGCCAGCTCCGCCACCACCAGCTCCACCGAGCGCGGCATCAGGATCGCCACCCGCGCGTCCGGACCCACGCCGCGCGACCTCAGCCGGCGCGCCAGCCGGCGGGCCCGCGCGTCCAGCTCCGCGTAGGTGAGCGAGCGGTCTCCGGAGACGACGGCAACCGCGTCCGGCGTCCGCTCCGCCTGCAGCGCGAACAGCTCGTGCACCGACGCGCCGCGCGGATACTCCGCATCGGTCGCGTTCCACTTCTCCAGGAGCTGCCGGCGCTCGGCCTCGGGGAGCAGGTCCAGCCGCTCCACCGGCCGGTCCGCGTCCGCCGCCATCTCCTCCAGCACGCGCCGGAGGTAGTCGACGTAGCGCTCCACCGTCGCCCGCTCGAAGAGGGAGGTGGCGTACTCCACCCCGCCGACGATCCGGCCGCCTTCCTCCTGCAGCGACAGCGACAGGTCGAACCGGGACGTCGCCCGCGGCGGCCCCGGCACGGGGCCCAGCGTGAGCCCCGGCAGCTCCAGGCTTCCCCGCGGCGCGTTCTGCCACGCGAACATCACCTGGAACACGGGGCTGTGCGCCAGGCTGCGCGCCGGCCGCACCAGCTCCACCACCTGCTCGAAGGGGATGTCCTGGTTCTGCTGCGCCCCGAGCGCGCGCGCCTTCACCCGCCCCAGCAGCTCCGCCACCGTGGGCGAGCCCGACAGGTCCACCCGCAGGGGCAGCGTGTTGATGAAGAAGCCGATCAGCCCCTCGATCTCCCGCCGCCCCCGGTTGGCCGTGGGCGTGCCGACCACCACGTCCTCCTGCCCCGAAAGACGGCCCAGCACCGCGGCCCAGCCGGCGAGGAGCGTCATGAACAGCGTGGTCCCGTGCCGGCGGGAGAGCGTCTTCAGCCCCGCCGCGAGCGCCTCGTCCAGCTCCACCCGGACCGCGGCCCCGGCGTGGTCCTGCCGCGCGGGACGCGGGCGGTCGGTGGGCAGCTCCAGCAGCTCGGGGGCGCCGGCGAGCGTCTCCCCCCAGTAGTCGGCCTGCCGCTGGAGGACCTCGCCCTCCACCCAGCGCCGCTGCCACGCCGCGTAGTCCGCGTACTGCACCGGCAGCGGCGGGAGCGGGTCGGGATCTCCGCGGCGGAAGGCCCCGTACAGCGCGCCGAGCTCGTCCACCAGCACGCCCATCGACCACGCGTCGGACACCACGTGGTGCATGGTCACCAGCAGGACGTGGTCGTCTTCCGCCAGCCGCACCAGCCGCCCGCGGATCAGCGGGCCCCGCTCCAGGTCGAAGGGCGCGTCCGCCTCCTCGGCCACCAGGCGGCCCAGCTCGGCGTCGCGGTCGGCGTGCCCGGCCAGGTCGTGCTCGAGGAGGGGGAAGCGGCTCTCCACGGCCGGGGCGATGCGCTGCACCGGCTCGCCGTCCACCACCGCGAACGTGGTACGCAGCGCCTCGTGGCGCGCCACGATCCGGTCCAGCGCGCGGGAGAGCGCCGCGCCGTCCAGAGCGCCCCGCAGCCGGAGCCGGTGCCGGACGTGGTAGGCCGCGCCCAAGTCCCCCAGCTGCTCCAGGAACCAGAGCCGCTGCTGCGCGAACGAGAGCGGGAGGCGCCCCGCCCGGTCGGCCGGCTCGATGGCGGGGAGCTCCGCGCGCGCCGCGCTCTCCAGCCCCCGAGCGAAGTCGGCGAGGAGCGGGCGCTCGAACACCTCTCCCAGCGCCACCTCCACCCCCAGCACCTGGCGCACGCGCGAGATCAGCCGCACCGCCAGGAGCGAGTGGCCGCCCAGCTCGAAGAAACTGTCCCACCGGCCCGCCCCCTCCAGCCCCAGCACCTCCGACCAGAGCTCCGCCAGCGCCGCCTCGGTCTCGCCCGCGGGCGCCTCGTACGCCCGCCGCACGTAGGCGTCGCCCTCGGGGGCCGGCAGCGCCTTGCGGTCCACCTTCCCGTTCGGGGTCAGCGGGAGCGCCTCCAGCATCACGTACGACGCGGGGACCATGTACTCCGGCAGCCGGGCGCCCAGGTGCTCGCGCAGCCGGGACACCAGCGCCCGGGTCCGCTTCCCCCGCAGCGGGTCGGTCGCATACGCGGCCAGGGCCCGGCGCTCCCGGCGGGTCCAGGTGGGGAACGGCCGGCGGCCGCCGGCCGCCGCCCCCCTGGCGAACCGCGCGTCGACGCGCCCGGCGTCGTTCGAGTCGGCGAGCCTGACCTCGACCGTCCACCCCAGCGCCTCGCCCAGCCTCCACAGCTCTTCCGGGTCCACACCGTCCGCCGCCGCCCTGCGGCGCACCTCGCCCACCGTCTCCACCTCGTGGGGGTCGCGCCGGAGGTCGAGCTGCCGCAGCGCCCCGCTCACCCGGGCGTTGGGGATCCCCGCGACCACCACCTCGCCACCGCCCTCCTCCCGCAGCCGGGCCTCCAGCGCCTCCAGCGTCAGGCGCCCCGCCTCCCAGTCCAGCCGGGCCGCGTCCGCCGGGGGCTCGCCGCCGCCCGCCCCCACGTGCAGCACGACGTCGTAGCGGAACTCCGTCAGCTCGTTGCGGAAGCGGCCGCGCTTCTGCAGCGTCTCCACCTCGCCGATCGCCTCCAGCTCCCGGCCCAGGGTCCAGAAGAAGGCCGGATCGATCACCAGCTCGGCTTCCTGGAGCTGCGCCTGCTCGGCCCGCTCCCTCCACTCCCCCACCGGGCGGCCCGGCGGAGAGCGGAAGGTCTCGACCGCCGTGTGGAACGCGCCCAGGAGCCGCAGGTCGCGCACGTCGCCGACGAAGATGCGGCCGCCCGGCTCCACCACCCGCGCCGCTCCCTCGAGCACCCGGAGCAGGTACTCGAGGCCGGGGAGGTACTGCGCCACCGAGTTGAGGACGACGGTGTCGAACGACCCCGGCTCGAAGCCGCCGAAGTCGTCGGCCGTGCGCTCCAGGAGCTCCACGTGCCCGAGCTCGGGCCGCTCCCGCCGCAGCCGCTCGATCCCCTGCAGCGCCCGGGGCGAGAAGTCCGTCCCCACGTAGCGCGCGCATCCCGGCGCGATCCGCGACAGCAGGAGCCCGGTCCCGCACCCGATCTCGAGGACGCGCCGGGGGGCGAGCGCGCCGATCCGCGCCACCGTGGCGTCCACCCACTCGCGCATCTGTTCGGGCGGGACCGGCTCGCCGGTGTAGCTGCTGTTCCAGCCGCGGATGTCGAACCCCGGGTCGGCTTCGGCGGAGGCCTGGCCGTACGCGTACTCCCAGGTCGTCATCCACTCGGCCTGGTGCTCCGCGTCCCAGCCGCTCCCCTTCCCTCCTCCCCCGGCGGCCGCCTCGTCCACCCGGGCCCAGTCGGGCGCCACGTACGCCACCAGCCGCCGGTCGCCGGCGCTGTCCTCGCGCGCCACCACCACCGCCTCGCGCACCGCCGGGTGCTCGGCCAGGCGTGCCTCGATCTCCCCCGGCTCGATGCGGAAGCCGCGCACCTTCACCTGGGCGTCGTTGCGCCCCGCGAACTCCAGCGTCCCGTCGGCCCGCCACCGCCCCAGGTCGCCCGTGCGGTACAGGCGCGCGCCGGGCTCGCCGCCGAGCGGGTCGGGGACGAACCGCTCCGCCGTGAGCGCCGGGCGTCCCAGGTACCCGCGCGCCACCCCCGCGCCCCCGATGTACAGCTCGCCCGCCACGCCGACGGGCACGGGCTCCCCCGCGTCGTCCAGCACGTAGACCTGCGTGTTGGCGACCGGGGCCCCGATCCCCACGTGGGCCCGGCCCGCGGCGGACGCCCCGTCCACCCGCTGGACCGACGACCAGATCGTGGTCTCGGTGGGCCCGTAGACGTTCCACAGCGCCCCCACGCGGGCGCACAGCCGCGCGGCCAGGTCGCCCCGGAGCGCCTCGCCGCCGCAGAGGGCGCGCAGGGTGGCGTCGCCCGGCCAGCCGCCGTCCAGCAGGAGGCGCCAGGTGGCGGGGGTGGCCTGCAGCACCGCCCCCGGGGCCGCGGCGACGGCGCGCTGGAGCCCGGCCGGGTCGGCGGCGTCCGCGCGGCCCAGGATCTCCACCCGCGCGCCCGTGGCGAGCGGGAGGAAGAGCTCCAGCGCCGAGATGTCGAAGGCGAGCGTGGTAACGGCGACGAGCCGCTCTCCCGCCTCCACGCCGACGGTGCCCCGCATCGACCAGAGGAGGTTGACCACCCCCCGGTGCGGGTTCATCACCCCCTTCGGCCGCCCCGTGGACCCCGACGTGTAGATCACGTACGCCAGGTGGTCCGGGGTGAGGCCGGCGCGCTCCGGGTCGGTATCCGGGTGATGGGTCCAGGGCGGCGCGTCGGCGTCGAGCGCCAGCACCGGGACGCCCGCCCCGCCGAAGCGTCCCGCCAGCGCGCGCCCGGTGAGCAGCACCGCCGGCGCGCTGTGCCGGAGCACGTAGGAGAGCCGCTCTTCGGGGTAGGCCGGGTCCAGCGGCACGTACGCCCCGCCCGCCTTCAGCACCGCCAGCACGCCCACCACCATCTCCACGCCCCGCTCCACGCACACCCCCACGCGCGCGTCCGGACCCACCCCGAGCTCGCGGAGGTGGTGCGCCAGCCGGTTCGCGCGGGCGGCCAGCTCCGCGTACGAGAGCGCCCGGCCCTCGAAAGCCACCGCCGGCGCGCCGGGCGTGCGCGCCGCCTGCGCCTCGAACAGCTCGTGCACGCACGCGTCGGCCGGGTACGCGGCGGCGGTGGCGTTCCACTCCTCCACCACCCGGCGGCGCTCGGCCGCGGGGAGCACGTCCACGCCCGCCAGCGGGCGCTCCGGCGCCGCCTCCAGCGCCTCCACCACCCCCTCGAGCGCGCGGCGCATCATCGCGCACACCCGCTCGGGCCCCACCGAGGCCGGCGCGATGGCGCTCAGCGAGAGCGCGTCTCCCCGGTCGTCCACCGAGAGCGTGACCGGGAAGTTGGTCCGCCCCACGCCGTAGACGAGCCGGCCGTCCCCGCCGCCGCCCGGGCGCCGCGCGCCCGTCCCGCTGTGCCGGTAGTTCAGCAGCGACGAGAAGAGCGGCGCCGGCGCCTCCACGGCGCTGCAGCGCTGCGCCAGCGCCAGCGAGGCGTGCTCGTGCCGCAGCAGCTCCGCCAGCTGCCGGTGCGTGGCGCGCACCGCCGCCTCCACGCCCTGCGAGCCCACCCGCACCCGCACCGGGAGCGTGTTGATGAAGAGCCCCAGCACCCGCTCCGCGTCCTCGCCCCCGCTCATCCGGCCGAAGAGCACCGTCCCGAACACCACGTCGCCGCGCCCCGACACCCGCGCCAGGACCCGGGCCCACGCCGCGTGGCACACGGCGGCCGCGCTCACCCCCAGCGCCCGCGCGCGCTCGCGCAGCCGCGCCGCCAGGGCGCCGTCCAGCGGGAGCCGCCCCTCGGCCATCCCGGACCCGTCGCCCCACGTGTCGAGCAGGCCGAACGGCGCCGTGGGCTCCTCCACGTCGCCCAGAAGCGCCCGGAAGTACGCCTCGTGCTCGGCGCGGCTCACTCCCAGCCGCGCCTGCGCCACGTACGTGCGGAAGGGCAGCGGCGCCGGGAGCGTGTCGGCGCGCCCCAGCAGGTGCGCCTGGATCTCTTCCTCGATCACCTCCTGCGCCTGGTGGTCGCTCACCAGGTGGTGGCGCTGCAGGAGGAGGAGCCAGCGCTCGCGGGCCGCGTCGCGCGCGGCGTAGAGGCGCACCAGCGGCGCGCGGCGCACGTCCAGCCGGTGGCGCCGGGGGTCGAAGCGCTCGTACAGCTGCTGCGCCGCGTCGCCCGCGGCGGGGTCGAGCTCCACCTCCTCCACCCGCAGCCGGGCCCGGCGCCACACCACCTGCACCGGCTCGGAGAGCCCTTCCCACGCGACGGAGGTGCGCAGGATGTCGTGCCGGTCCACCACCGCCTGCAGCGCGGCCACGTAGGCGTCCAGGCGCCAGCGGGTGTCGAAGGCGTACAGCCCGGCCAGCAGGTACGGGTCTCCCTCCCTGGCCAGCAGGTGGTGGAAGAGGATCCCCTCCTGCAGCGGCGCCAGCGGGTAGACGTCCTGCACGTTCGCCGCTCCGCCCTCCACTCCCGCCACCACGGCGTCGATCTCCGCCTGGCTCAGCTCCACCAGCGGGAGCATCTCGGGGGTGACGGCCTCGCAGGGGGTGGGGATGCGGTTGGGGGGCACCTCGGCCTCGAGCGACTTCCGGCTCACCTCGGCGGCCAGCGCGGCCAGCGTGGGGGTGGTGAAGAGCGCGCTGACCTCGGCGTGCAGCCCGCGCCGCCGCATCCGCCCGATGAGCACGACCGCCCGCAGCGAGTGGCCGCCCAGCTCGGCGAAGTTGTCCCAGCGCCCGACCCGCTCCACGCCCAGCACCTGGGCCCAGATCTCCGCCAGCGCCTCCTCCACCTCGCCCACCGGCGCCTCGTAGCCGCGCCGCGCGTACGCCTCCCCCTCCGGCGCCGGCAGCGCCCGGCGGTCCACCTTCCCGCCCGGGGTGCGCGGCAGCGCCTCCAGCCGCACGTACGCCGCCGGCACCATGTGCTCCGGGAGCCTCTCCGCCAGGTGCGCCCGCAGCGCC
>DASVWD010000278.1 GCA_036389795.1 Longimicrobium sp. | reverse complement strand
CCGGGCCGGCCCGCGCGGAGCCGCGCCGGCGGGCGATGCGCGTCCGCGCGGCTGTAACGGGTGGGGCTCGCGAGTTCTGCCGTCGTTCCGCGCCGGTACTCCACGGAGGGCGTTCGCGTGAGGGATGCGCGCCCGACAGGGCCGGGACGCCGCCGCGACACGGGTATCGTCGCGGCGGTGGCCCGGCGCGTTGGGCACGGTCGTATCGTGCCCTACCGCGCGCGCAGCCCGGCCCGGAGCGCAGCGGAGGGACACGCCCGGACCGCGGTGCGAGGTGCGAGGTGCGAAGTGCGTGGATCGCGCTACGGACTCGCTCGGCGGGAGGCGCCCACGCGGGTCCAGATCACGATGACGCCGCACTGGGAGCGGCCCGGGCGGCGGAACTCGGCGGGGGTCTCGGCGGCGCTGCGGTAGATCTCGACGGCCTCGATGTCCAGCGGCCGGATCTCGTCGGAGATGCGGCCCTCCTGCGCGGGCTGGAAGGGGACGCCGTCCAGGAAGTAGTCCACCTGGCACTCGCCCATCCCGCTGTTGCCGGTGATGTTCCCGCCCGCGTCGGCCAGGTCGCGCATGGCGCCCTGGGGCGTGCCCCTGGGGATCTCGCCCCCGTTGGCCTGCCGCAGCCGCATGTCCTCCTTCTGGCGGTCGCTGGGCGGGAGCGCCTGGTCGTTCACCTGCGGGATGGTGACGCCGGCCATCTGCACGCGCGCGCCGCCGATCCCCTCCACGATCCGCACGCCGGGGAGGCCGCGGAAGAGGTCGACGGTCTGCACGGCGCGCTTCCGCTCGATGTCGTCGCGCGTGAGGTAGATCCCGCGGCCGGTGGCGCGGCGGCGCTCGAAGCCCTCGCGCCGGCCCACGCCGGTGACGCCGGGGAGCGGGATCGCCCCCCGCGGGTCGGCGCCGGCGGCCACGCGCACCGGCTCGGCGGCGGAGGTGAGCGCCAGGTCCTGCCGCAGCGGGGCGCCCGGGGCCAGGCGCACCTCGCGCTCGCCGCTGGCGAGGCTCCCCGTCCCCGCGCTCAGCTTGAAGGGCCGCCCCTCGGGGACGCCGCAGAGGACGTAGAAGCCCCGCTCGTCGGCGCGGGCGGTGGCGGTGCGGAGCTCCGTGCGCTCGCCGCGCGGGTCCACCACGGTGCGCGTCCACGCGGCGGTGACGGTGACGGGCGCGCCGGCGGCGGCGCCCTGGACGGTGCCGGCCAGCACGCCGGCGTCCTCGCCCCCCGCGCCGCCCGGGCAGAGCGCCGCGGCGGCCGTCCGCCAGCCGGGGACGGCGAGCGCCACCGTGGCCGTCCGCCCGGCGGCGAGCTCGACCGCGGCGGGGCGCGCGGCGGCGGCGAGGGGCCCCAGCGCGGGGTGCGAGAAGGCGACGGTGTAGCTGCCGGCGCCCGGGCCCTCCAGGCGGAAGCGGCCCGCCGAGTCGGTGACGGCCGCCGCCTGGGTGCCGGAGAGGTAGACGCGCGCGCCGGCGAGCGGGGCGGCGGCGAGGCTGTCCCACACGGTGCCTTCCACGGCCGCGCCCCCGGCCGCGGCGAGCACGGGCGCCCCCGCGCGGGTGGCGGTGCGCGCGACCTCGCCGCCCACCTCGCGGATGGCGGCCAGGCGCGCGTTCTCGTAGGCGTGCAGGAAGTTGTTGTCGTTGGGGACGGTGCGGACCCCCTGCACCACCTCCACCTGCGGCATGCGGATGGCCCAGCGCCGCACGATCCAGTGCCCCTCGGGGAGCCGCTCGTACTCGACCGTGCCGCCCAGCCGCTCGTGGCTCACCGCCTGGGGCATCCCCGTGTAGGTGTACTCCACGCGCCGGAGCTCGGCCGTTGCGCGGTGCAGCCAGAGCACGCCGCGGATCTCGGGCACCCGCCGGCCGCGCACGGGCTCGAACGCCACGCCCAGCAGCGAGTCGCCCGCGGCGCGCTCGGCGGCGATGCGCAGGCAGTGGTCGGCCAGGAACTCGTCGGAGAGGAGGACGTGGGGGTCGGGGCCGTAGTACGTCACCCCGTCGGGCGTCTGCTGGACGAAGCCCTTCTCGGAGAGCTCCTTCGCGGGCGGGCTGGCGAAGGGGTGCACGGCCAGCGCTCCGGTGGTCCGGCGCTCCTCGCGCTCGACGCGGCCGCTCTGCGGGTCCAGGTCGCGCTCGTACTGGACCACCTCGTAGCGGAAGATGCGCTCGCGCTGGCCGAAGGCGGCGGCGTTGATCGCCTTCCTCGCCTCTTCCCACACGGTGGCGGTCTGCAGCCCGGCCTCGGGCCGCACGGCGCAGCGGCGCGACGGCGCCTCGACGGTGATCCCCTCCAGCGCCACGGGCCGGCCGCCGGCCACCAGCCGCTCGTTGCGCGTCTCGCCCGCGGCGAGGTCGAACGGCTCGGTGGTGGTGGTCGCGTAGCCGACGCGCTCGGCGCGCAGCCGGTAGCGCCCCGCGCCGGGCGCGCGCAGCGCGAAGGCGCCGCCCGCGTCGGTGAGGGCGGCGGCGCGCTGGGCGCCGGCTTCGTCCACGAGGGCGACCAGGACGCGCTCGACGGGCGCGCCCTCCGCGTCCACCAGGCGGCCCTGGACCGCCTGGGCGGCGGCGGGCGCGGCGGCGCAGAGCAGCGCGGCGAGGGCGAGGAGGAGCGGGCGCGGAGTCATGACGTCTCGCGGGTGGCGTCGGACCATCGGGCGGGGAGAGGGAAAGCTAACGGAAAACGCGTGGTCGTGGGAGCTTCTGACGCCCGGCAGTTTGTCGCGCTGTACCGGGTTGCCGGGGTGGGCCGGCGCTCGTAGCTGCCTCCGCGATGGTGACCCTCTCCTTGAGGAACCGATCTCCGTCTTAACCTGTTCCGCTCTCGCGCGACTTTCTCACCGGTCCTTTATAGCGGGTTGCGCGTCGCGCGGTCCAGTTCTTCCTTGCAGGCTGCGAAGGTTGAGAATTCGTAGTTCAGGAGAAGGAAGCCGGATGACGGGCTTAAAGCTACTGCCTTTAACGCGATTGCCTGCAGGTTGCCCGGCAAGGTGCCGCTGTCCCTACCCCAGTAGCTCGCTAGCGTACGTTCCTCGCGCAGCAGACCCATCATCCAGTCACGCGGCTCATCCCAAATGCTACCGGATCGCAGGTAGTCAAATTCCTCCCCCTCGCCATATTTCGCGTGGAGTGCGTCTCTAATCCGTTCATAAAGATTCTTCAACCGATCTCCGTATGCGCTGGTCTCTACGGTCCTGCTGCTAGCAACGACTTTGCATAGGCCGTGGGATGGAGAGATGACCAGAGTGAAGCCGTCAAAGTCGGGGTGCGACTCGGGTGCGCGCCGCACCCGGTAAATGCCGTTGTTGTCCGTCCGCTCTATCCCGTAGGATGACAAGGATGAGAGGGTCGCGCCGGCGCGGAATCCGAACGGCCTAGCTTCAGTTGATGCCGCTGCCTGCGGGTTGGACGCTTGCGCGCTCGCCTGAGCGGAAATGAGCGCAAGCGCGGCTACGGCAATAAACGGAGCCTTTCTCATGACGAGACCTCTTCGAAGGTGAAAGGGACAGAAAGGATTGAAAAACGTTTGCGGAGGAGCCTCCTCTCGACCTACATGTTTCGTAGAGGCGAGCATCCGATTTCGAGCACTCGGTGTCGGCGCAGGAGGCCGCCTACGTGCACGGACCGGGATCCGCCGGGCGAGGCATGCCTCGCCCCTACGGAGGGCACGCATGGTCTTCCGGATCTAGAAGATCGAGAGCTGCACCTGCTCGCCGGGGGTGACGTCGATGCGGAACGAGGTGGCCACGGCGTCGCCGCCGATCGGGTCGGCCTGGAAGCGCAGCGTGGTAGGGTTCGGCACGAACGACGGCGGGATCACGAACACGGCGGTGGAGGCGGGCTGCACCGTCCCCAGCCGCTGCCGCTGCACGTCGGTCACCACGTAGACGGTGTACGCCGCGAAGGCGCGGTTCACCACCCGCACGGTGGTGCGCGGCGCGCGCGGCGACGAGCCGCGCCCGCCGGACGCGCAGCCGCCCAGCGCCAGCAGCAGCAGGACGGCGGCGAGCGCGGCCCGCCGCCGTCCGCCCATCCTCCGGTCCGCGCCCGCGCTCACGGCTGCTTCTGGAAGGTGAACTGCAGCGCCACGCTGCCGGCGTTGCGCGTGTAGGTGAGCGTGCCGTTGCCGATGGTGCCGCTGTACTCGTTCTCGAAGCGCGGCCTGAAGCGGATGGTGTTGCCGCTCACCTCCACCTCGCCCGCGCTCTCGGAGCGGGTGTCGCCCGGGTCGATGTCGTTGGGGTCGGAGGTGCGGGTGTTGAAGACGAGGATCTGCGAGAACTCGGCGTCGCTCTCCAGGGTGAGGCGGCCTTCCTTGGCGACGGACGTGATCCCCGGCGCGGTGCCGGGCAGCGTGAGCGGCAGCGGCTGGCCGTTGATGGTGACGAGCAGGTAGTTGCCGGCCACGCCCTCGGGGAGCGTGGCGGAGCCGTCGCACCCCGAGGCGGCGGCCGCGGCGGCGACCGAGAGGAGCGCCGCCGCGCGGCGGAACGCACGTGGAAGCATCGCTGGTTTCCCTCTTCGTCCTGGATGGGTGGAACGCCGGCGCGCGGGCGCCCGGCGGCCGTCACGCAGGTCAACGCGCGGCCCGCTCGTATTCTTACGCTTTCGGGGCGACAAGGGAAGTGCGGGAGTGCGGGAGTGCGGGAGTGCGGGAGTGCGAGAGTGCGAGAGTGCGAGAGTGCGAGAGTGCGAGAGTGCGAGAGTGCGAGAGTGCGAGAGTGCGAGAGTGCGAGAGTGCGAGAGTGCGAGAGTGCGAGAGTGCGAGAGTGCGAGAGTGCGAGAGTGCGA
>DASVWD010000277.1 GCA_036389795.1 Longimicrobium sp. | reverse complement strand
CCGAGGGATCTACTCGACGGCTCTGGTGGGTGGCGAGTCGAGCAGATGCCTGACGCCGTCTCCGATCACCCGCCGTTCATCCGGACCCGGTGTCGGTCCTCCAAAGGTCTCCACGTCCCGAGCACTTCGCACCTCGCACTTCGCACTTCGCACTGGGTTCAGGCCATCGCCATCCCGTACCGCGCCGCCCCCAGCAACGCGGCGCGCGGCTCCAGGATCACGTGCACGGGGATGGCGGCCATCAGCCGCGACATCGGGCCCTTGCGCAGGAAGCCCTCGCGGAAGGCGCGGCCGCGCAGCACGGGGACGATGCGCGGCGGGATGCCGCCGCCCAGGTACACCCCGCCGGTGGCGAGCGAGCGCAGCGCCGCGTTGCCGGCCTCGGCGCCCAGGATGGCGGCCAGCAGGCCGAGCGTGCGCCGGCAGACGGGGCACCCCCGCTCCCGGGAGAGCCCCGCCTCCACCAGCGCCGGCGTCACGTCGCCGCCCGCGGCCAGGCGCGCGGCCAGCCAGGCGGGCGGCGGCGGCGCTCCGGGGCGCCCGGCCAGGAAGCGGTACAGCGTGGCGATCCCCAGCCCCGAGCACACCCGCTCGTAGCTCACGTGCTCGTGCAGGCGCTCGAGGTGCGCGAGGAGCCGCCGCTGCAGCGCCCCCTGCGGCGCGAAGTCGGTGTGCCCGCCCTCGGTGGGGAGCGCCCGGAAGCCGTTGGGCACCGGGACCAGGATGGCCTCGCCCAGGCCGGTGCCCACGGCCACCACCGCGCGCGCGCCGGCGGGGTCGCCCTCGCCGCCCAGCAGCCGCGTCACCTGGTCGGGGCGCAGGTGGGGGACGGCGTAGGCGGTGGCCTGCAGGTCGTTCACCAGCAGCACCTGCCCCACGCCCAGGCTCTCGGCCAGCCGCCGCTCGTCCAGGCACCAGGGGAGATTGGTGATGCACGCCTGCCCGCCGATCACCGGCCCCGCCACGCTGAAGGCGGCGCGGCCCACCGGGGCCGGGTGCGCGGCGCGGAAGGCGGCGGCCACGGTCTCGAGGGTGGCGTACTCCCGGCTCGGGAAGGTGGCTTCGGCCACCACCTCGGCGGCGCCCCCGCTCTCGGCCACCAGGGCCAGCACCGTCTTGGTGCCGCCGATGTCGCCGGCCAGCAGCAGCCCCTCTCCCGCCGCGCCGGACGCGGGGGCGGTGCGTGCGGCCGCGCCGGGCTCGTAGGTGGAAAGGTGGGGCGGGCCGGGAGGGGCCAAGAGAGCGGAAGTCGTTGGAGTGGACGGGGATGAGCGGGACCGGCCGGCGCTCCGCGGAAGGGCGGCGAAGCGCGGCTCCGGCTATTTGTCATATTTCTTGACAAACGTGGAAGGCAGAATAAGCGCGGCAAACCGGCTCCGCAACCCTTTGGGTGGAAGCCGGCTCGCCGTGCTCAACCGTGCTTCGATTCGTCCCCGCGCCGGCGGGAGTGACGGCGCGGGGACAACGTCGCTCAGGGCGTGCCGAGGGGGTCGACGCAGCCGCCGCCTGCGGCGCGGACCCGTGTGGTCACTGGCATTCTTCCTCCTCGTGGTCAGGGATTGCCGCTCGGGTCGACGCAGCCGCCGCCCGCGGCGCGCACTCGCGTGGTCACCGGCATCGTTTTCTCCTCGTGGTCAGGGGTTGCCGTTCGGGTCGAGCGACGAGCCCTTTCCGGCCCGGACCGCCGTCTTCGCCTGCATGTCTCCTCCCTGGCTCAGGGTGCGCCGTTCGGGTCGATCATCGATCCCTGGCCGGCGTGGACCGCCGTCGTCATCCGCATGGCGTCCTCCTCTCAGGGCCTGCCGTCGGGGTCGATCGTGCCGCCCTGTCCCGCGGCGAGCTTCGTCTTCACCTGCATCCGGCTCTCCTTTCGATGGATGGTTGCTCCGCCGGCGGATGATCCGTCCGGCGGAGGCGGAGCTGCGAGGCGGCCTCACGCCGCCCGGGCGATCCGCCGCGCCGCATCGAGCGTGCGGTCGACCTCGTGCTCCAGGTTGTAGACGTGGCAGCACTGGCGCACCGTGGGTCCCTGCGTGCGCACGCGCACCTTCGCTGTCTCCCACAGGCGGTCCTGCAGCTGCCGCCCGGTGAGGCCCTCCACCTGCCAGAGCGTGGTGCCCGTGAGCATCTCCGGGTGCGTCGGCGAGGTGACGCGGACGCGGGGGACGTCGGCGAGCCCCGCGCGCAGGCGGCCGGCCAGCTCCAACGCGCGCGCCTGCACCCGCGCCGGTCCCAGCGCCAGGTGGAAGTCGACGGCCTTCTCCACCCCCTTCCACAGCGACAGGTTGGCCGTCCCCTGCTGCATCAGGCGGAAGGCGCCGCCGGCCTGGTCGTCCCAGTGCTCGCTGGCCAGCGTGGTCCACAGCCGCGGCAGGGACTCGCGGCGCACGTACAGGAACCCCGTCCCCACCGGCGCCAGCAGCCACTTGTGCGGCGACGAGTAGAAGGCGTCGCACCCCATCGCGCGCACGTCCACCACCAGGTGCCCGGCCGTCTGCGCGCCGTCCACCACGGTGAAGATCCCGCGCTCGCGCGCCCGCCGGCACAACTCGTGGACCGGGTAGAGCACGCCCGTGGCGCTGGTCAGGTGCTCGATCACCCACACGCGCGTCGCGGGCGTCGTCCCCCGCTCGTACAGGTCGATCAGCTCTGCGGGAGACGAGACCTCGGCCGGCGGCTTCAGCCAGCGCAGCCCCACGCCGTGGCGCTTCCCGCGCAGCTCCCACCCGGTGCGGCAGCCCACGTGCGCGCCCTCCGTGGCCAGCACCTCGCCGCCGGGCTCCAGCTCCAGCCCGTTCGCCACCAGGTTCATCCCCATGGTGGCGTTCGCGGTGAGCGCGACCTCGTCCGCGCCGGCGCCGATCACCTGGCCGAGCTTCGCGCGCAGCGGCAGCTCCGGGTAGTAGCCGGTGTAGAAGCGCTCGTGGTCTGGGTGGTAGTCCCAGTGCGCCAGGTCGCGCTCCACGTGCGTCATGTGGTCGACCACGGCCTGGAGCACGGCGCGCGGGCTGGCGCCCAGCGTCCCCGCGTTGAAGAAGGCCTCGTCGCGCGGGATCAGGAACTCGCCGCGCAGCGTCCGCCAGAAGTCGCGGCCGCCGTCCGCGGGGAGACGAAGATCGGTCGAGGCGGCGAGCTCCGGCGGGAGGGCGGCGGCTGCGGCCGCCGCCCCCAGCCGCGCGACGAAGCCGCGCCGGGTGAGCGTCATCGCCGCCCCTCCGCGCGCGCGCCGGCGCCGGACTCGACGGGGAGGCCGCGCCGGCTCCAGTCCACCCACGAGCCGTCGTAGAACCGGGTCTCGTAGCCGAGGAGGCGGGCGACGAAGTAGGTGACGCTGGCGCGCATCCCCACCATGCAGTAGGTGACGACGGTGTCGCCCGGGTCGGCGCCCGCGCGGCGGAAGAGCGCGCGCAGCTCGTCGCGGCCGCGGAAGGCGGGGCGGTCGCGGGAGACGATCAGCTCCTCCCAGTACAGGTTGCGCGCGCCGGGGATGTGCCCCGCGGCGTGCATCCCCCCGTGCCCGCCGTCGCCGCCCGTGAACTCCGCCGCGGGCCGCGCGTCCACCAGCGCGTGCCGCGGGTCGCCCAGGTGGCTGCGCACCCAGTCGGCGTCGACGAAGCGCTCCGGCCGCACGCGCGCGGTGAGCGAGCCCCGGCGCGGGCGCGGCGCCTCGCGGCTCACCGGCCGCCCCTCCGCGCGCCAGACCTCCAGTCCCCCGTCCAGCACCGACGCGTGGCCGCCGTGGCCCAGCCAGTCGAGCGTGGCCCACGCGCGCGCCGCGGCGATCGGGTGGCCGTAGATCACCACGCGTGAGCCGTCCGACACCCCCGCCGCCTCGAACGCCGCCTCCACCTGCCGCGGCGAGGGGAGCTCCGCGCTCGCGCCGCCCTCGTCGGTGACGAAGTCGCTCCAGAGGAGCAGCCGCGCGCCGGGGACGTGCCCGCGGTCGTACTCCGCGCGGCCGTCGCCGACGTGCAGGATCACCAGGTCCGGGTCGTCCGCGTGGCGCGCCAGCCACGCGGTGGAGACCAGCATCTCCGCCTGCGCCTGCGGCTCTTCGCACGCGGGGTCGACACGGGAGAAGGCGGACGCGTCGGCGTGCGGCGCGACGGCCAGGGCCAGCAGAAGAGCGGTACACGAGAGCATCGGGATCTCCTTGTTCGTGGCTGTCGTCTACGAATCGCATCCTCGCGGTTTTGTCATCCTGAGGAGCCGCCGCGCGGAACCTGCGGAGTGACGGATGCCGGGCGGCGACGAAGGATCTGCGGGCCGGGTGCGAGCGTGAGCCCGGCAGACGTGCGAATCCCCACCCGCAGATCCTTCGGGCGCACAGCCTCCTGTGCAGACGCGGCTTCGGTGCGTGCGCCCTCAGGATGACATCGTTGCGAATGGCGAGTGCAGGGGCGTACATCTGCGAGCGCACTCACGCACTCACGCACTTCACTCGCACTTCGCACTTCGCACTTCGCACTTCGCACTTCGCACTATCTCCCGATCCAGTACGTCGCCTTGACCAGGAAGACGTTGCGCGCGGGGTCGCGGAACAGGTCCGTGTTCAGGTCGAACTCGCCGTCCGGGGTGCTCCCGCTCCGCTGCTGCTGCCAGACGAAGAAGAGCGTGGAGCCCGGCCGGTACTCCCAGCGCAGCACCGCGCTGCCGCGCAGCGAGCGCTGCGTGAAGCTCGGCTCCCCGAAGCGGAACGCCGCCGCCGGGCCCGCCGCGTCCGGGTCCGCCTCCCAGCACACGCTCTCGGCGCTCGCGCGCGAGCCGTAGACCGGGGCGCAGGCCTCCGCCCCCACCAGCCGCGCGAGCGTGCCGCGGTCGTCGCCGTAGCGGGCGAAGTCGAAGGTGCGCGGCGCGGCGAGCTCCTTGTAGCCGCCGAAGCCGCCGGAGGAGAGGAAGGGGCGCGCGTAAAGCTGCAGGCTGAGCGTGGGCGTGAAGGTCCAGTTGAGCCGCGTCCCCAGCGCCACCGTGGTCTGGTCGAGGTCGGCGAAGACGTAGCGCCGGCCGAAGGTGGCGTCCGCGGTCGCGTCCGTGCGCGTGGTGACCCACTGGTCGGTGGCGTGGAAGCGGTGCGCCTCGGGGCTGAAGGAGAGCTGCACCGACGACGTCGGCCGGAAATCGACTCCGAGGTAGAGCGAGCGCTGCGACTTCCCCGACCCGTCGCGGTTCAGGATCGCGTGCCAGGAGCCGACGACCGGCCGGCGCGGGTCGGTGTTGCCGAAGACCTGCACGTCCCACTGCGCCGGCACCTCGACGACGGGGCCGCCGCGCGTGAGCCGGTCGTCGCTGCGCCCGGGGCGGAAGCTCAGCAGCGTGCCGATGCTCCACAGGTTCCGGAAGGTGGCGCCGGCGTTCAGGTTGGCGTCGCGCCAGATGGCGTCGCCCCCGAAGTTCCACGCCTGCTGCGCCGTCAGGTGCGTGTAGTAGCTGCGGAAGACGCCGCCCGGCTGGTTGTGGTAGCGCCCCAGGTGCCCCGAGAGCGCCCGCAGGTCGGTGCGCGTCTGGAAGCCCAGGTCGTTCGGCTCCCACCCCGGGCTCACTTCCTGGTAGGTGAGCGAGCCGTGCACCGGCCCGTTGTTCGAGAGCGAGAGCGCCGCCACGTGCCCGCCGAGCGACGTCAGGTCGGCCCGCGGCTCCAGGTAGTCGGCGTCGGGGCGCTGGTAGTAGCGCGCGCTGCCGGTCTGCGCGGCGGCGATCACGCCCGGGTGGCCGTCGATGCGGCTGGCCGCCCAGTAGCCGCTCAGCACCCACTCGCGGTTGGCCCACGAGTGCTCGCCGTCCACGCCGTAGACGAAGGCGCGCGAGCGCAGCACCCCGTCCAGCTCCGCGCCGCCCAGGTCCCGGTGCGCCGCCGTCAGCAGGGCGCCGACGGCCGTGCGCCCGCCGCGCAGGTCGCGCCGCAGCCGGCCCACGAAGTAGTTGCTGCGCGGCTCCACGGCGCTGGTGCTGTCGCGGTCGGCCGCGGTGCGGAAGCGCGCCCGCTCCTCGGCGGTGACGGCGTCCATCACCCCCAGGCTCCACCCGGCCACCCGCCCGGAGAGCTTCCCGGCGGCCAGGATGGTGGACTGGTCGGGCACGTCCACGAACGCCCCCGGCCCGGCCGCGACGAAGCGCTGCGGCGTGCGGCCGATGCGGCGCGAGTAGAAGAAGGTGGTGGACCCGTAGGTGGCGTAGCTGCGCAGGTTGCCGAAGCGGAAGGCGTCGGTGCCCTCCACGAAGAACGGCCGCTGCTCGGGGAGGAAGGTCTCGAACGCGGTGAGGTTCACCACCGCCGGGTCCTGCTCCACCTGCCCGAAATCCGGGTTCACCGTGGCGGTGAGCGTGAGCGAGGGGGTGATCCCCAGCTTCAGGTCGGCGCCGAACGAGCCGTCCACCTGGTTGGCGCTGTAGAAGGGGTTCGCGCCGTCGCCCGGCGCGCGGGTGAGGCGCGAGCTGGCGTACGGCTGGATCTCGACGCGGCGCGGGCTGCCGAGGCCGGCGAGCCCGCGCAGGTCGCCCGCGCGCGAGACGAAGCCGGGGTAGTTGACGGGGATCGGCGACCAGGTGGAGCGCTCGTCGCGCCGGGCCAGGTCGCGCACGAAGTTGATCCCCCACGCCGCCTCGCCGCCCTGGGCGCCGCGCGTGTAGCGCAGCTGCGAGAGGGGGATGCGCAGCTCCGCCGTCCACCCGGCCGAGTCGACCGCGGTGGCCACGTCCCACACCGCGTCCCACCCGGCGTCCTCGCCGGCGTCGTTGAAGAGGGCGGCGTCGCGCTTGACGCCGCGCGGGTTCACGGCGAAGCGGAAGCCGCTCCTCCGGTCGCGGTAGCCGTCGATCACCACGTGGAACCAGTCGGAGTACGGCGCGGCGTCGCGCCGGGCGAGCTGGGCCACGATGGAGTCGGGGCGGGCGTCGAACATCCGCGCGCCCACCAGGATGGCGTCGGCCGTGTAGAGCACGCGCACCTCGGTGCGCTCGGTGGCCGGCGCGCCGGGGCTCGGCCGCTGCTGCACGAAGCCGCCCGCCGGCTCGGCCGCCGCCCACGCCGCCTCGTCCAGCCGACCGTCGATGTGGACGGCCCCCGACGCGGCGGCGGCGCGGAGCGCGGGCGTGGGAAGCGTCGAGGTGGCGGGCGGCGCCGCGCCCGGGGTGGCGGCGGGCGCGGCGGCGCCGTGGTTGTGCTGCGCGGGGAGCGCGGCGGGCGCGGCCAGGAGCGCCGCGGCGAGGAAGGCTATGGTTCGCAGTCGCATCGGAATGCTCGCGGTGGGTGGGAATCGACCGTCTCCCGACAACGATGCGCTTCGCGAGCGCCTCAGTGTTGGCGCCCGCGTTCAGCTTCCTTGCGAGTTGTGTGGGGGAGTTGTGAAGAATGTGTGGTGAAGGTCGGGAAAGGTCGCGGGCCGTCGTAATGTTTGCTAGTCCGGAGTTTGACCAGCATACGAAATGAAAACAGGAATAGGGTGTGCGACACGAGCCACGCGTTGAATGTTCTCGTGCTGTTTCCTCCGGCGTTGACATCTCGCTCGCCGGGTTTTACCCATACGGACGTGACCTGGTTTGGGTGTGCCAAGTATGAGGTCGTAGGGGCTTACATCGAGATCTGAGTACCGGCTTCGAAGCCCCGGTGTGAGAATCGCGTTAGTTAACCGCCGCCTGGAGATCTCGAACGGCGCAACGAGGAATAGCAAAGGTCTAGTTTTGGCGGCGCTCTATAATCACTACCATTCGGAGGTGTCCGATGTCCCTCGCCCGCTACGCTGTCGTCATCCTCGGTGTTAGTGGAATGCTGACCACTCGTGCGGCAGCAAGTGCGTACGTCGGTGAGTCGAGTGGTTCAGATATTGAGCGTCTTCATGTAATAGAAGGACTAGCGCAAGATAGCTTGCAGAGGATGATTTCGCGCCTCCGGACCGAGCTAAAAACCGCAACCCTGAACGGCGAAAATTCTCGAATTTTGAAGCTACGCTTGCATTTGGGCCAACTCTTCGCAGACATAGCGCTTCCGGATTCAGCGCTTAAGTACTACCGCCTCGCTCTCATGCTGGCAGACAGTTCAGGTGACAGCCTCACGAGCTACCAGAGTGTCTACCTTATTGCCTCACTTTTCTTCGACTTTCACCAGACCGATAGCGCAGAAGTGTATTACCGGCGTGCTCTCGCACGTGCCACCGAGGCTGGGTGGAAAGAGGCTCAGGGGGCAAGCCTATTTGCAGTTGGGACTGTCTTTGAGCGCCGCGATCAGTGGGACTCAACCCTGGTTTACTTTCGCCGAGCACTGAACGTTGTTCGTAATCTCAACTTGTACGAGGATCAATTTACAACGTTGCTGGCGCTCGCACGCGTGTCGTTAGCAGCAGGACAAGGTGATAGTGCTGTTGCTTACTTTCGCCGAGCTTATCAGCTAAGTACGGCTCAAGCTGATACAAATGGAATAATCCGTGTTCTGGGCGATCTTGGGAACTACAATCAATGGCTTGGCCGGTACAGTGAGGCGATGGACTTCTTCAGGGCGGCACTAGCACTGCTTGAAGCACGGGCACCAGGGTCGCCAGGTACCGGACGAGCAATGGTGGCGATCGCAAATACATTTCGCAATTTATCCCAAATTGATTCTGCATCTCTCTACTTTAGGCGCGCTCTCAATGTACTTCGTGGCAGCCGAGACTCGGACGGCCTCGACAGTGCACTCGGGGCAACCGGGCGCTTTTACGGGAGTGTCGGCCATCCGGATTCAGCCCTTATATACTACGCGGAACAGTTAGAAATGCGGCGGCGCACCGGTGGGGGCTTTTATGATGGGCAGGTGATGATCAACATTGCGAATACCTACAGCTTACTTGGGAGGCCTGATTCTGCGATTGCGATCTACAGGCAGGCTCTTCCGAAGCTGCGCGCGGTGCATGACAGAGTAGGGGTTGGTCTTGCGCTCTCTGGACTGGGAGCTGTCTACAGCGACGTTAATACGGATTCCGCTCGTACTTACCTCAAGATGGCACTTGAGGTTCAGCAGGCTCTCAATGATGGGAATCAAGTGGGCACTCTTGTAGCGTTGGCATTGGTCTTCAAAGATGAGAGTATGCCCGATTCAGCCATTGCCTACTTGAGAGAGGCGATCCAGATCGAATCGGATTCTAGTGATCTGGCGATGATATGGAACAACTATGGAGGCCTGATGGATGTCGTCGGCAAGCCCGATTCCGCTCTGACTTACTTTTTCCGTGCGCGCGCGTTAGCACGCTCGTTTCATGCGAGACCTGCTGAGATCCGCGCCTTGGCAAACATTGCTTTTACTTCTCATCAGGGACGGGCCCTATCGCCCCGCAACCTTCGAACCGCTGTAGCCTATTATGATTCTGCGACCGCATTGTCAGCGGCTATGCGAACCCACGCCGGGAGCGAATCCAACAGAACCTGGCATTCAGAGCAGTACATCTCAGTCGCAACGATGTGGCCGCTTGCTATCCTTGCTCTCGCCGGACCGGGTGCGGCTCACATGTCGTTAGCGGCTGCGGACCGCGGAAAATCACAAGCGTTGCTCGATGAGCTCCGCAATGTCGCATCGGTGCCTGAATTCTTGCTTTTCGATACAGTCGCCGGTGCAGATCTGGGCCAACGAGCCGATGCACTGATTGCTCCTCTCGTGCGTTCTCGTTCGGCTGCTGTATATTATCTACTTACGCCGGTTGATACACTCATTACATGGCTCGTTCTGCCGTCGAAAGCAGTCCGGGTGTATAAACAATCTGTAACCACAGCCGAGCTTATTCGACTGATTATCGAGTTTAGGCGTTTGCTATACGCGGACTCACCCCAAACACTCGGATTGCCAGATGGTAGCCGCATTGCTGAAAGGGCGAACACGGAAAACAGCATGGAAGCCGCGGACTCGGTGGGAAAGCGTCTTACCGATATTCTTTTACCTGAAGATGTACTTGATAGTTTACACTCTTACACCGACATCGTGATTATTCCTCACGGCGTGCTATCCATGCTTCCATTCGCAGCACTTCCTTCTGACCCGGTGGGAGTGCCACTGGGTATCCGATTTGCGATAAGGTATAGCCCGTCACTATCGCTGCTATCAGTTGCTTCTCCGAGATTGACGAACCAAAACGGAGGCGCCACCTTACGGCCTGCCTTGATTGTTGCCGATCCGAAGATGCCGGTCGATCCTACATCTGGAGACCCCTTTGATCCGCTCGGAATGTCGCGCGTCGCTGCCCAGTCGCTGGCGCGGAGACTTGGGACGACTGCGTTGGTCGATTCTGTAGCAACTGAGACAACCATTCGACAAAGGATGCTTTCAGGCCGGCTGATCCACTTAGCTACGCATGGAGTGGCCTATGGATCGGCTGAAGATTCTCGGCGGTCTTTCGTTGTCCTAGCCCGTGACTCGGTGAATGATGGTTTACTTTCAGTGGGCGAGATCCTGGACGATTCGCACCTTCAACTTGAAGGCGCAGAACTCGTAGTTCTTAGCGCATGTCAGACCGGTCTCGGTAGGGTTACGTTGGGAGAGGGAACGCTGGGCTTTCAAAGGGCGTTCCTTGCCCGTGGTGCCCGTCGAGTACTAGTGAGTCTTTGGAGTGTTAGTGAGGATGCGACAATGTTTCTTCTGGATAGGTTTTATACCCATTTGCTCGATGCTTCCGGGCAGGTTAGCTACTCCGCTGCCTTACAAAAGGCTCAAGAGGATACGCGCTCGCGACCCGAGTATCAGAATCCATTCTTTTGGGCTGGGTTCCAGCTGGTTGGTGCTCCGTGAATCTCTGTGTAGCGGCAGACACTGCTGAACCGTCACAGGAGAGTTGTGATGCGTGAGCTGGGACGATTTGGTATCATTGTCTTTGTGGTCTCTCTGCTGGTGTGGACCACATGGTACTTCCTGTACCCATCCGCGCCGCTGAATGTCAGTGAAACGGTAGTTGTTGTCGGAGCCGTGGGTTTGGTCGGAATTCTGGTCCGTTGGCTCACCTCTTCTCGGAGAGAAAAGTAATGGATCGCCGTATCATGCAAACGATAGTTGCTCTGGCGGCTTGCGTCTTCGCCGGAATACCCCTGTCCGGACAAGTGATTCCGCAGTTGAGCGGAGACACGGTGCAAGAGTCGCCGACGTTCGTATGTTCGGTGAGCCGACCAGTCGTGCCTGCGGGAGATACCGTTCGTTTGCGCGTTTATAATACTGATGCAGCTGCTTCGAGTCAGGTCAACTGGAGTGTTCCGGGTGGGGTACTTGAGACGGATACTGCTGGAACGATATGGAGACTTTCCGGGCTCGGCCTCGGTAGTTTCTCAGCTCGTGTTGCTTACGATGACGGGGCCGGGCTTATTCGAACCTGCGTCATTACTGTACAGGTGGTTCAGCCTAGTCTACAATTGATGGGTTCCAGCCTTGCGGGTAGAGCGTATCTTTTACCGAACCAGACCGAAGAAGCAGGGTTTGGCCTCTATAGTTATATTATTATGCGGGTGCCGCCAAACGCCGCAACACGGGAGCGATACCTCAACGCAATATCAGAGTACCTTCGCCAGATCGCTAGTGTAAACGCGCTTAGGCGGTATGTGTCGACAGAAAACCTAAACATCATGTACCTGCCGCTGCGACGGAGAATCGCAAACCCTAACGCCGATTCTCTGTTGGCCATATATGACTACGCTCGAGCGCAGGTTTTACTAAGCCAATTCCGCCAAGTCAGTGGAGATGGCCCATTCCTTCTTGGAACTCGCACTCCACTCAGCAGCAGATCAGCGGAAACTACCCCTGTCATTGTACACGATCTTTCTGCTGTTCCACCCCACCTCGTGGGTCTGTGGGTTGCAGAGTATCTGACCCAGACGGCTCAAGAACGATATTGGGAGGAAAATACCCTTAGACAGGTTTCCCTAAAGCTCAGGACGATTATCTCGGTGCTTGGCCAAGGGGTACCAGATGTACAGAGTAGTCTGGATTCATGGATTAAATGGATTCGGTAAGATTAACATGCTTACAGTGTAGTCTTTGCTATGTTGATCACAGTTGAGAAGGATGCTCGAAGAACACCTGTCCACGCGTCAGGATGCTGCCAATATGAGAAATCCCAGGGCAGCGACGAAGGATCTGCGGGTTGGTTCGAGCGTGATATGAGTCTGACAGACGCACAATCTCCACCTTATCCTTTGGGTGCACAAGCTATTGGGCAGACGCGACTTCGGTGTGCTCTCAGGATCGTGTATGTAGTGAGGGTTCGTAAACGCCCTCGCAGAATGAACTCTACTCCTGGAACCGGTACCCCACCTTCCACACGGTGAGGAAGTGGCGCGGCTCGGCGGGGTCGTTGAGCTTGCGGCGCAGCTCGGCGATGTGCGAGTCCACCGTGCGCGTGAGCACGAAGCCGCGGTGGCCCCACACCTCCTGCAGCAGTTCCACTCGCGTGGCCACCGCGCCGCCGCGGCGCACCAGGGCCAGCATCAGCTCGTACGCCTTGGGCGTGAGCTGCACCGGCCGCCCCGCGCGCGTCACCGTCCGGCTGGCGCGGTCCACCACCACGTCGCCGAAGCGCAGCGCGCCGCGCCCCGTCGGCGGCGCGGAATCCGGCTCGGGCGCCCCGCGGCCCTGCGAGCGCCGCAGCAGCGAGCGCACCCGCTCCAGCAGCTCCAGCAGGCCGAAGGGCTTGGTCACGTACTGGTCGGCGTCCAGCCGGAAGCCGCGCACCTTGTCGGCCTCCTCGCCGCGCGCCGAGAGGATCAGCACCGGTGCGGCGAACCCCTCCGAGCGCAGCGTCCGGAGCACCTGGTAGCCGTCGATCCCGGGGAGCATCAGGTCCAGGATCACCAGGTCGGGCGACGACTCCCGCGCCAGCCTGAGCCCCGCCTCGCCGTCCTCGGCGTGCTCGACGGCGTAGCCCTCCAGCGCCAGGTTGTAGCGCAGCCCCTCCGCCAGCGGCGCGCTGTCCTCGATGATGAGGATCTTCGCCATCGATCGCACGAGAGGTGGAAAAAAGATTTTTGGACTCACACGGAGAAACAGAGACACAGAGGAACAGACTGGGGGGCAGTTCTCTGTTTCTCCGTGTCTCTGTGTGAGTCCATCTGTTGTGGTTTGTCGGACCACTGGTTCTCGCGGAAGGCCGGAGACCGGCATCACCCCTTCGCGGCCAGCGCGGCGACGGGAGCCTCGTCCGGTGCGGCGCTCCCGGCCACACCTTCGCGCGGGAGGCGGACGACGAAGCGGGCGCCGCCGCCGGGGGCGTCCTCCACCCACGCCTCGCCGCCGTGGCGCGCCACCAGGTCGCGCACCACGGAGAGGCCGATCCCGCTGCCGCCCACCGCCCGCACCGCCGTCGCGCCCCCGCGGAAGAAGGGGCGCCAGACCGCCTCGCGCTCCGCCGCCGGCACGCCCGGCCCCTGGTCCGTCACCGCCAGCCGCGCCGAGCCGCCCTCCGCGGCCAGCGACACGGTGACCGTCTGCCCCGGCGGGCCGTACTTCACCGCGTTGTCCAGCAGGTTCACCAGCACCTGCCGGAAGCTCTCCGCGTGCACCTTCGCCGCCACGCCCGGCTCCATCTCCAGCTTTAGCGACGCCCGCCGCACCGCCGCCAGCGGCTCGAAGGCGCGCACCGCCCGCGCCACCTCCTCGCCCAGGTCCGCCGGCGAGAGCGCCAGCGCCGTGGCCGCGCGGCCCGAGCGCGAGAAGAGGAGGACGTTCTCCACCAGGTTGGCCAGCCGCATCGTCTCGCGGTCCACGTTCTCCAGCGCCCAGCGCCGCCGCTCCTCGCTGGCCGCGCGCCCCAGCAGCAGCGTCTCCACGAAGAGCCGCACCTGCGCCAGTGGAGTCCGCAGCTCGTGCGAGACGCTCGCCACGAAGTCCGCCCTGAGCCGCGCCAGCTCGCCCTCGCGCCGGATCTGCCCCGCCGCCACCACCGACAGCACCGCCGCCACCGCCAGCACCCCCAGCAGCAGCGGCACCCGCGAGCGCGGCAGCCCGCCCACCGCCAGCAGCGGCGCCAGCTCCGGCCGCACCGCCGCGCGCACCCTCAGGGACCCGAGCGACGCCGGCAGCACTTCCTCGGCGGGAAGAGTCCAGTCGGCCGCGCCGGCCGAGACCCGCACCGGCGCGCGCCCGTCGTCCACCGCCAGCGAGAGCATCGAGTCCTTCGGCACCCCCCGCGTGATCGCCGCCGGCAGCAGCGCCTGGCGCGCGAAGACGTCGCGCATCGCCCGCAGCAGGTCCGCGCGCTCCATCACCATCCCGTACAGGATGGTGTCGCCCCAGGTGGTGGGCATCAGCGTGTACGCCACCAGCCGGCGGTCCTCCTCCCCGCCCGCCGTGAACACCGCGTAGCGCCAGCCGGGCCTCCAGCGAGTGCGCAGGTGGGCCAGCACCGTGTCGCGGGCGAGCGCCCGGTCCGCCGCCGGCACCGCCGAGAGCGAGTCCACCCGCCACCCCAGGTGCGGGTCGCCCAGGGCGTTCCGCGCGGTCTCCAGCGAGTCGGAGCCCACCCGGTAGCCGAAGAAGAACGACGGCGGGTACGCCCACGGCGCGTGCGTCCCGGAGCGCGCGTCGTAGCGCCGGGAGTGCACCAGCTCCGACGGGTGGGGAATGCCGGGGGTGTTGTGCAGGTGCTCGTGCATCACCGGCCCCAGCGTGAGCCACGCCAGGCTGTCGAGCCCCGCCGTGAGCGCCTGGCTGTAGCTCCACGCCGCGAACTGCCCGTAGTCCGAGAGGAGCTCGCGCGCCATCGCCCGGTTCGAGCGCACCGCGCGCATGGCGTCGAAGGTGGCCGCGCCGGCCAGCCCCAGGCTCACCAGCAGCAGCACGAGCGGCCGGTTGGGGCGGTGCAGGAGGAGGGCGCGGAAGCTGGCGGCGGCGCGGCGCATTCGGTCGGGAGGTCGGCGAAAAGGACGGAGGGCGTCGGAGAGGCCCACGGGAAGGATACCGGCGGAAGGGCGGGCGGATCAACGCCCGTTTGTAAGAGTTTTGTGCGAGATGTGGGCGTCGCCGGGGTTGCCGGGCGGCTCAAGCCGCAGCAACAACGGCAGGAAGCCTCGCAAACCCCGCGAGGCTCCAACCGCGGACCGCTGTTCGCCTTCTCGACTCGAAGAGCCAGGTGTTCCCCTCTACCGCGCAGCGGGGGAGGGGAGCGCGCCCCCTGGCTGCGAGGAACGAGCAGCCGGGGGCCGCGCGGGGGAGGGGGCCACTCCGGCGGACGCATCCGCCGAACGCCCACCCGCAGGGAGTGACAGCGGTTGACGGGGAGGCGATGGGG
>DASVWD010000276.1 GCA_036389795.1 Longimicrobium sp. | reverse complement strand
GGAAGTACCACCCCGGCCGCCGCCGCGGGCCGGCTCGGCGGCGCCTCCGCCGGAAGGCGAAGGCCCGGGCCCGCCGGCTCGCCGTCCCCTCCTGAGCCAACCTGCGCGGACTCCATGACGCGGCCCGACGACCCCTACGACCGCTACCACGAGGACCTGGCGACCGACGAGGGGATGCGCGAGCCGCCCCACGTCCACCCGGCGCCGGGTGCGGACGACCCCGGTTCCCCGGAGGCCGTCGACGAACCCGCGGGCTCCTGATCCTGCGAGGAAGAAAACACTAGCACACCGCCCGGCGCCCCCGCCGGGCGAAGACACGGGGAGGCCGGTGCCCACGAGGCGCCGGCCTCCTCTTTCTTTCTGCCACGGAGACACCCATGCCGCGCAGCACCTGGAACGGCAGCCTGAGCTTCGGCCTGATCCACCTCCCGATCAGCCTCTACACGGCCGTGCGGGACCAGGACGTGAGCTTCCGGCAGCTCTGCCCGGTCCACAAAAAGCCGATCTCGATGAAGCGCGTCTGCGCCGGGGAGCCGGAGGGCGCGGAGGAGGTGGAGACGGCGCACGAGGTGGCGCACGCCGACCTGGTGTCGGGGTTCGAGACCGGCCCCGACGAGTTCGTGGTGCTCACCAAGGCCGACTTCGAGCGCGCCGCGCTGCCGATCGGCAAGAGCTTCGACATCCGGCTCTGCGTCCCCGAGGCCGCGGTCGACCTGCGCTTCTTCGACAAGCCGTATCTGGTGGGGCCGCAGAAGCCCGCGGCCGCGCGACCATACGCGCTGCTGCGCGAGGCGCTCAGGCGCACGGGGATGGTCGCCGTCGGCGTGATCGCGCTGAAGAGCCGGCAGCAGGTGGCGGCGATCCGCGTGATGGGCGACGCGCTCGTCCTGCACCTGATGCACTGGCCGGACGAGCTGGTGGACCTGGGCGAGTTCTCGTTCCCGGCCGGCGCCGATCTGCAGGAGGCGGAGGTCGGCCTCGCCGAGCAGCTCGTGCACAGCCTCGCCGGCTCGCTCGCGACCGCCGGGTTCCGGGACGAGTACCGCGAGAACCTGGAGCGGCTGATCACCGCCCGGATGAGCGGCGAGGAGCTGGAGTTCGAGACCGCCGAGGAGCCGGCCGCCACCGCCGTCACCGACCTGGTGGCGATCCTCCAGGCGTCGATCGCCGCCAAGAAAGCGGCGGCCTGAGCCGGGCCGATGCTCACCCCCGCCACCTACGAGCCGATGCTCGCCGAGGCCACCCCCGCCGTGCCGGTCGGGCCGGGGTGGCGCCACGAGCGCAAGTACGACGGCGTGCGCGCGCTCGCGCACGCCGACGCCGGGCCCGTCTCGCTGCTGACGCGCAAGGGCCAGAACAAGGCCCGGCAGTTCCCCGAGGTCGCCGACGCGCTCCGCGCGCTCTCCGCGCTGGTGGGCCAGAAGCTGGTGCTGGACGGCGAGATCGTCGACGCCGACGACGACGGCTTCCTCGGACTCCAGCGTCTCCAGCGGCGGCTCCCGCTGGAGCAGACCTTCAAGATCGGCCTGCTCGCGAAGACGAGGCCCGCCGCGTTCGTGGCGTTCGACGTCCTGGCCATCGGGGCCGTGACGCTGCTCGACCGGACCCTCGCCGAACGCAGGCAGCTCCTGGAGGCCGTCCTCTCCGACCCGCCCGCGGGCGTGCGCCTGGCGCTCCAGGAGAGCGACGGGGCCGCCATGCTCGCCCGCGCGCAGGCGGAGGACTGGGAGGGGCTCGTCTCCAAGCGCGCCGACTCGCGCTACTTCCCCGGGCAGCGCAGCGCCCTCTGGCGGAAGCTGAAGATCGTGCGCCGGCAGGAGTTCGTGGTCGGCGGCTTCACCGAGTCGGACGCCGAGCAACGGGAGTTCCGAGCGCTGGTGGTCGGATACCACGACGACGCCGGGCGGCTGGCCTACGCGGGCAGGGTCGGCACCGGCTTCAGCGAGCGCGAGCTCGGCAGCCTCGCCCGCCGGCTGCGCTCCCTCGCGCGGCTGGGCTCCCCCTTCGACCCGCCGCCCGTGCTGGATGAGCCGACGCGATGGGTAGAGCCGCGGATGGTGGTCGAGGTCCGGTTCCAGGACTGGACCGAGACCGCCCGCCTGCGCTCGCCCAGCTTCCTCACCGTCCGGGAGGACAAGCGCCCGGAGGAGGTGGTGCGCGAGCCCTGACCGGCCTCCGGCCTGCCGCACACGGCCCACGCGATTCACGCGGCAGGCGCCGAACCCAAATCCCCCCGAACCGATGCTCATGACCGAGCCGATCCCGTACCGCACGCTGGTGGTGCCCGAGCACCTGCCGTTCTTCGACCACATCGCCGAGCTGCTGGAGACGCGCCTGGCGGCCCAGCCCTCCCTCACCATCACGCCCGCCCTCTGGGCGGCGCTGTGCACCGCGCTCGCGGAGAGCGTCCAGGCGCACCGGATGCTGGCCGAGGGCGGCAACGCCGCGGCGCGCGAGCGGCTCGCGCTCGCCGAGGCGCTGCTCGTGGAGGTGACCGACGCCGAGTGCATCGACGACGTGCTGCCGCTCGACACGTCCCACCTCAACTGACGCCGTCGTCCGCTATCCTACCAAACGACCGGACCGCGGCAGAACATCGCCGCGGTCCGGTCCTCTCCTCGATCTTCCCCAGTTCTTCGTCAGTCCCCACCTCCCAGCCACACGTCACCCGCGGAGCCTGGCCCGGTGTTGCACGAGACCCAGGTCACCGGGCAGCCTGCGCCGCGGGCCACCATCTCCGAAGCCACTCTGGCCAGACCCGCTCCAGCTCGTCAGGTCGCACTTCCTCCATGACGCTGCGGTACAGCATGAGCATGTGGATGACGTAGCTGGCCACCACGTCCCTCAGACGGTCCGGCTGGCGGAGTGGAGCGACAGAGCGCCCCCCACCGGCAAGCTTTCGTCCGAGCTGGGCCAAGACGTCTCCGCCGTGCGTCACGCGCGATGACCCGGCGTACATCGCGTCGTACTGGAACGCCATTCCGACCGACCGCGCGAGAGCTCGAACCGAGCGCGGTCCGCCCCATAACGAGTACCACTGCACGTCATGTGAGGATCGGCCGCGCATGCGGTCGAACTCGGCATTCGCCGGCGCATACGCCGGTTCAGAAAGGATCGCGCGCAGGCTCGCGGCGCCGGCCGTCGCCTCGGCTTGGACTGCCGGGTCCGTGATGTACGACGGAACCGTTCGTGTCCCCAGCAACTCCTCCAGCCGATCTCCCATCGCCGCGGGATCGAGCGACTCCACCCGCCGGAGTTGCCGCCGGATCTCAGCGACAAAGTACGCCGCCCCGCGCGAATCCTGGACCTGCGCAAGCGCGGCTCCCGTCAGCGCTGCACCTGTCCGGTCGCGCGGAACGGGATCGTGGTCGCGTGGTCCGAGGGGATTCGGGCTCACCGGGTTCCTGGCGCCCAGCACGTAAAGCAGTTGCATCCGCGCTTCCAGGATCGCACGGACCTGGAGGAGCGACGGCTGGACCGCGCCGGCGCGGACCAGCTCATCCACGCCGTCCGCCATCTCTACGGCGTGGCGAAGCAGAAGGGCCAGGCCCACGTGCCCGGCGCGCGACTCCCCGGCGGCGCCGACCGTCTGGACGACGCGCCCGAGCAACGCCGTTCCCTCGTCTACGACATCGCGCAGGACGTCAAGTATGCCGCCCGCGGAGCTCGCAATCGCCCGCCGTGCCAGGTCACGGTCGAGCAGGGGTGTGTCCGCCGGCATGATCGTCTCCGTCGATCGGGCCCGGGTGGGCGCCGCCACAGACGGCGCAGCCCTCGCTCACCGCCAGCATCTCGGCTACCCACCCATCCTTCATCTTACGCGCGACGTTCTCAACCGGGGTCGCGAGCCGGTGCGCAACCACGTGCATGCAGAACTCCTCGGCAGAGACCAGGCCGCCGACCCTCGCCCGGCGGGCCGGGCGGATGTTCCGGAGCATCGCCTGGACTTCCAGAGCGGAGAGGCTCGGCAGCACGAGCCGCACGGCCCACTCCTCCGGCTCGGCGCGTCCGCTCCCGAGGCCGCGCAGCACGCTCATCGCACGCGGATTCACCTTGACCGGCGTCACGAGCGCCTCCCACAGCGCCCGGAAAAGAGGAAACCCTTCTTCGGCGAGCTTCCTCGCTGCGGCGCGGCGCAGCGCCGTCGGACGCCCATGAACGTTGCCGCCCACCCGGATGAGGAACTCGCCCAGCCGCCGATTCGCGCTCGCTCGCTCCGGTGTGCCGGATCAAGCGGCGTTCCGCTCGTCGAGAAGCGTCACCAGTTCCACCCCGATCTCCTCGTACGGCGAGTCGTAGCCGCCGATGGAGTATTGCGTATCCGGCTCATAGGTGGCGAGCACCGGACCATCGAGAATTCTTGGGAAGGCGACGCTGCCGAACGACCACCAGGAACGAGCTTCTTCGTCCTCGTCCTCGCAGAGCTCCGCCCGATCCCACGCGAAGCGCTCACCGGTCACGAGCGCGACCCGGCGGTGGTCAAACAGCGCATCGAGTCCCTCGACCGAACTTGAGCGTTCCAATCCTTCGTCGCGGCAGATCGAGCTCACGAACCCAGACAGGGGATACGTGAGCGCGGGTAGCCCATTGAGCCTCCGGAAGGCCTCGGCGCGGAGTGCCCAGAGGGGCCACCGCTCGCCCAGCACCCTGCCCCACTCGTTCAGCGCGTCCGCATTGTCGACGGTGTCACCCTGCCGGACGATCAGGGGCTGGGCGGTCGCTCGCCGCACCAGGTCCGGTATGTTCACCTGTTTCCGCATCGCAACCTCCTCTGTTCGGGTCCGCCACCACGTTGGAGCTTGGCGGCGCTTTGCACCCGACCGGAATCGGTGCCGTTTTCTGCCGTCAGCCATCGCTTTGTCGGGCAAGGCGCGACCGGGCTTTGCGCGCGACTGCCCGCTGCGCGCCGTTCGCGGAGCGCACCGCCCGATGGATCGCCGCAGATCCCCGCGCGATTCGGCCTCCCGGCACCCACCGTGCATCCGCCTGGTCCGGCTCCGGAAGGACGGCCACAAGCCGGTTCATCCCCTCGCAACCAGCGCACCTGTGGCCAGACCAGCTGCATAACGCTGTCCGAACCCCCATGGACCTCGCCGAGCGGATCGCCGCGTTCCAGCGGTTCTGCGGACCTGACCTGACCCGCACCGTGGCGGGGCTCGAAGCGGCACTCCAGGGCGCCACGGCCGACGACCTCCAGTCCCTGCTGGGCGGCACGGAGGCGACGGACGACGCGATCGCGGGTGCCGGCGAGCTCAAGCGGATCGCGGGGCAGCTCTATGTCGCGATCCACGCCCTCGGCATCCTCCTCTGCCTTCCCCACCTCCTCGAGCCAGGCGAGACCGTCGAGTACGTCTCTCTCGGCGCCGGCAACACCGGCAGGGCGTTCGATCTGGAGACCGACCGCCGGATCGCGGAGTTCAAGTTCGTCCGCTGGCGCGGCGGCTCGGAGTCGATCCGCCAGAACGCGCTGTTCAAGGACTTCTTCCTGCTCGCCGAGCACCCCACGCCGAAACGCAAGTACATCTACGTCCTGGAGACGGAGCGTCCGCTGAAGTTCCTGAACGGCGGCCGGGCACTGCGGAGCGTGCTCAAGGACGCCCCGCTCGCCGCCACCTTCCGGGAGAAGTACGGCGACCGCTACGAGCGGGTGCGCGACTACTTCCAGCCGCGCCGGGAGAGCGTCACGATCCAGGACATTTCGGGGTTGCTTCCCGGACTCAGCGGGTTGCCTGTCGTTGAGGAAGAACCGCCCGACTAACCCACGCTCGCCCGGGCGCGCAGCGTAGCGGCCGCTCCTTCGAGGAGCGCCGCCACCTGGCCGGCCTCCCCCGCATCGAGTCCCGCGGCCCGTTCGGCGAGCACCGCCACCGCGGGCGCGAGCCGCGCCAGGTACCCCGCCGCCTGCCGGGGAGGGAGGCTCGCGAGCGACTGGCGGATGTTGACCTGGAACCCGCCCGCGTGACCCGCGCCGGCCTGGAGCGCACGCTCGCGCCCAGCCAGGTGCTCGGCCGCCGCGCGGTCCCCCGCCTTCTTCAGCTCCAGCAGGAGCCGCTCCGCGCCCGCGGTCGGGCTCGCGCCGGCAGCGCGCGCCACGCGCTGCAGCGCGGCCAGCGGCAGCCGCGCCATGCGCGCGTGATCCGGCTCCCCGCCGCTCACCACGCCCGCCCCGAGCAGCACCTCCAGCGTCAGCGCGTCGGCTACCTGGAGGTACTCCCCCACCGTCTGGAACTTCTTCCCCCCGCCCAGGCTCGCGGCGACGTCGCGCACGCCGGCCGGCTGGCCGCGCTCCCGCCGCCGCTCGCGCCGCGCCTGGTAGGCCTGCGCCCACTCCCACGCGGAGAGGTCGGTGCGGTCGTCGTTCTCGGCCGCCACGATCGCCTCCGCCCGCTCATCGTCCACCTCGACCACCATGAGCGCGACGAGCCAGTGCCCCTCGCCGTCGCGGCCCAGGACCCCGTCCGCCTGCCGGCGCTCGGCCAGCCGCTCCAGCGCGCGGATGCGCATCTCCCCCGGCATCAGCTCGTAGCGCCCCGCGCGCGAGGGATGCGGGCGGGCGCGCGGCTCGTGGATCAGCCCGTTGGCCAGGATGCTGTCCGCCAGCTTCTCGACCTCGTCCGCGGGGAAGACGAGCCGCACCTGGTACGGGGAGGGATCGATGCGGTCCATCCGCACCTGCTGGACGCGACCGGCGCCGCTCCTCCCGTCGCGCGCGACGTCGTAGGCGAGCGCGTTGTCGTCCAGTCGGACGACGGGCTGCTCGCCGCGGCCGCGCCCGCCGAGCCGCGTCACGCCGCCTCGCCCACCCGCGCGCGGGCCAGCGGCTCGATCCCGAGCAGCCGCCGCGCCTCGGCGGCCACCGCCGCGTAGGCGAGGGCGCTCCGGCTCTTCCGGGCGGAGACGGTGACCGGCCGGTCGAAGAGCGCCGACTCGCCGGCCGGCATCTCGAAGGGGACCACGGGCTCCAGCCGGAGCCGCGGGTAGTGGCGGTCGACCTCGCGCAGCGTCCAGTGGAAGAGGTTGGAGCGCAGGTGCGCGAGCGTGAGGAGGATGCGCACCTCGGGCGGGCGCGGCTGCGCCCAGGCGAGCGCCAGCACGTCGTTCGCGCGCTCGACCCCTTCCCGCCCGGGGACCGCCGGGACGATCACCAGCGACGCCTCCCGCACCGCCGCCGTGGTGATCGGCCCCAGGGCGGGCGGCGTGTCGACCACCACCACGTCCGCCGCCATTCCCGCCGCGCGCCCCAGGTGGCGGAGCGCAGCCTCGAAGTCGATCCCCTCCAGCGGCCGCCCACCGCGCAGGAGCCACAGGTCCAGCTCCGGCTCGCGCGGGTAGCGGACCTGCACGGGGTCGGCGCCCAGCGGTTCGGAGAGCCGCGCGAACCCGCTCCGGCTGGTCAGGTCCGCCTGCGGATCGAAGTCCACCATGACGACGCGGGCGCCGGCCTCCGCGAGCAGGTGCGAGACCGCGGCCACGGAGGCCGTCTTCAGGGTGCCGCCTTTCGCACCGACGAAGGCGAGGATCGGGGGCATGCGGGGCTCGGGAAGGGGTGGGGGTCGAAGGCTGTCTGGATACCGGACAGGGCGGCCGCGGCTCGCCACGGCCACCCTGACGGATACCCCGGATCCGCGCCGGGCGACTTCGCGCCCGCGGGTGGGCCGCCCGCGCCGGCGTCGGCGCGCGGCCATGCCGTCCACGACCCCGCCACGGGAGAAAAGCCGGGACAGGGCCGGGCAGGACGATGGGAAAACCGGCCGTGCGGCGTCGCGGTACCACTGGGGCACCCCGCCGCGCCTGCCGTGCGGCCACTGGCCTTCCCTCCGTGAGAAACCCGCCTTGCCCAGCCCCCGCCATCCGGCGAGCGCCGCCCGACGGAGCCCCCGGTGATCTGGATGCCCGACCACGCACGCGTCCGGATCGTCTCCGTCCGGCGCCGCAGCCCGGTCTCCCTGTCGGTGCGCGAGCGCGTCGAGTCCGCGGCCGCCGACCCGGTGCTCGAGGTTTTGGCCGACGCCCGGCCGCTCGTCACGATCCCCACCGCCGGCGCGCGGGCGGCCGCGCTCCGCACCCTGCTCAGCGGGCCCGCGTGGCTGCTGGTGGTCGCGGCCGACGTGCACGCCGAGCTGGTGGCGCGCGTCTGGGCGCTGGTCCCCGCCCAGGAGGCCGGGCGCGAGCTGCACGAGGACGAGCTGGTCTACGCGATCCCGCTCGGCTTCGTGCGCCGGCCCGGCCCATCGCGCGCGCACCCGACCGACCTCGTCGCCGAGGCCCGGCACCTCCTCGGCGTGCTGGCGCCGGGCGGCGGTCCCTGACGCGCGGCCCCCCGACCGCGGCCATCCCGTTCCCACGCGCTTACGCCGATGAGCCGCGCCCTGCCCCCGCTCCCCACTCTCCACGACCTGGACGCCCGCCTCGCCGACGCGTGCGCCGCCACGGCCACCTTGCCGCCCGGCGGCGGTATCGCGGTACGCACGCTCTTCGTGCTCCTGTACGCGGGCGCCGTCGCCGGGGCCGAACGCTGGATCCGCCCCACCCAGGTGGCGCGGATGACCGACGAGCAGGCCCGGCTCGGCTCCGACGCCGAGCGAACCCGCTGGGCGGAGGCAGCCGCGCGCCCGGGACACGCGCCCGAGGGCCGCCGCTGGTACGCCGAGAACACCCGCGAGTCCGTGCGCGGGGTGCTGAACGACACGCTGCTCGCGATGGGGGCCGTGGTGCTGCGCCCGGCGCTCGCGGCGCAGTCCGCCGCTCCGCGCTGGGCGCTCGACCCCGCGTTCGCGCGGTACCTGACCGCGCCCACGTCGGAGGCGCCCGCAGCGCTGGCCGCCTGGCTCGCCGCGCGCGCCGCCCCGCGGCCGCCCGACGACTCCGCCGAGCGGCTGGCGGTGCTGCTGCGGCGGGCCGCCGGGGCAGCGGAGTCGTTCCTGGGGAAGCGGCAGGACCATCCCGCCGGGGCGTCCCTCCGCGGCGCGGTCGAAGCCGCGCGGGCGGCGGGCCTCGCCCTGTCATCCGCACGGCCGCACCCCCCGGGAGAAAACGCCGGCTGAGCCCGTCGCGCTCCAGCCGGCGGGACGACGCCCAAGCCACAAGGCCCCCGCGGCATGACGCTGCGGGGGCCTTTCGCTTCTCCCTGTCCGTATACCGGACAGGGGCCTCCCGCATTCCACCGAGCGGAACCCCAGGCCCATGTGGACCACCGAGAACACCGTGCTGGGCACGTGGTTCGAGCGGGACCGGGCGCACGTGTCCCTCACCGAGAAAAGCTCGGGCGCGAGCATCCTGGACGTGTGGGACGAGGAGGTCGCCGCGCTCGCCGAGGACGGCTTCCTCGATCCCCGCGCCTGGCACCGCTCGGCCGTGGAGTACGCCAACCACCTCGGGCTGCAGCCGGTCCCGAACGGCCCCGCCGCACGGGCGTGACGCCGCCGGCGACACCCTTCCCCTGGAAAGCGACCGACCATGCTCCGCCTCCTCGCGCCCGGCCCGCTCCTCGGCCAGGTGCTCCTGCCCCTGGCCGCGCTCCGCGCCCGGTTGGATCCCGCGGCGATCGCGCGCGGGCACTGCCGCTCGGTCGCGGCGTTCGGGCGGGAAGCCGCCTCGCGGCGCCAGATCGGTGCCCTGCTCGCCGCCGCCCGGGACCCGCGCAGCGGCGAGGTCGGCCAGCGCCTCGCGCGCGCGGCGGCGGGCGGCGAGGTGGACGGACGCCGCGCCGCGGAGCTCCTGGCCCACCTGTCCGCGCGCCGCCGCCGGACCCGGTAAGCCCCGCACCCCCGCGGAGAAAACGGCGGGCGCAACCGGCACGACCACGCCTCCCACGCTCCCACGGTCCCATGCGCACCACCAAGTCCGGCCGCACGAAGCCGCGCTCCGCGCGCGAGCAGGCGATGGCGCTCGCGGGCGCCGGCGCCCACGCGCACCTCCGCGGCGCCGCCCACGCCACGCGCGTCGTCCCGAACAGGAAGCGGGAGCGCGCCCGCCGCGCCTGCCGCGACTGGCGCTGACCCCTCCACCGGAGATCCCGTGTCCGACCAACACGACGCGCCCGGCAGCGCACCCCGCGCGCGCGGCGGCCGGGCCGAGCTCCGGCGCGTGATGGCCATCGTCCGGAGCCGTATCCGGCTCTCCCGCGGCCGCGGCGGGCAGGCGCTGGACGCGGTCCTGGCCACGCTCCGCGGCGACCAGCCGCTGGACGACGGCGGCGAGCAGCGGCTCGCGCTGGTGGTCGAATCGCTCGTCTTCGCCGTCGAGGACGCCGAGGCCGCGGCGCGCCGCCCGCGCCCGCCCTGGTGAGGCGTCCGGCTCCGCTCCCTGTCCAGGGCCGTTCCCCCGGCCGGCAGCGGCCGTCCCATCCCTGTCCCGGGCGTTCGCCGTGCCCGTGTCCTGTCCCGGCTCTCCCGCTCCCCCGGCATCCGCCGGGGCGCCTCGCGCCCGCCACCTTCACCCCCGAGGCCCACGCATGGAAGCCCAGCCCGCGCCCGCCCCGCCCCCGGCCGCCGCTCCCGACGCCACCGGGGAGTGGACCGGCGTCCCCGTCTACCGCTGCCGCCTGGAGGTGACCGGCACCCGCGCGGGCATGCCCCAGGTCGGCACGCCGGCCGACGCGGTTGCGCTCGCCCGCGCGCTGATCCCGACGGACGCGGACCGCATCCACGTGGTCGGGATCGCGCTCGACGTGCGCAACCGCGCGATCGGCGCCTTCGAGGTCGGCGTCGGCAGCCTCGACACGGCGCTCCTCTGCCCGCCCGACTGCCTGAAGCCCGCGCTGCTGCTGAACGCGGCCGCGGTGATCCTGGCCATGAACCACGTGAGCGGCGAGGCGCTCCCGCCCTCGCACGACACGCTCGTCGCCGCGGGCCGCGTCCTGGTCGCCAGCCACATGCTCGGGATCCCGCTCCTCGACCTGGTGATCCTGGGCGACGGCAGCTACGCCTCGCTCCGCGACCGCGGCGACCTGTCCGGGTGGCTCCCGCGCTGACGTGGCCCACACCCGCAGGAACCCCGCGGGAGAAAAGCGCTCCGCGACCCCGATCCGTCCCTCCCCTCGCGGAGCGTCCCGATGATCATCGCCGGCACCGGCCACCGTCCCGACAAGCTCCGGATCGGCACGCTGGACGGCTTCCACCCGGCCGTCCACGCGCGCCTGGTCGACCTCGCCCGGGCCGCGCTCCAGCGGGAGGCGCCCGCGCGCGTGATCAGCGGGATGGCGCTGGGGTGGGACACCGCGCTCGCCGAGGCGGCCCTGGAGCTCGGGATCCCGTTCGACGCCTACGTGCCGTTCGCCGGCCAGGAATCGCGCTGGCCCGAGCCCTCGCGCCGGCGCTACCAGGGCCTCCTCGCCCGCGCCGAGCGGGTGGTGATCGTCTGCCCGGGCGGCTACGCCCCGGAGAAGATGCAGCTCCGCAACGAGCGGATGGTGGACGACGCGGACTTCCTGCTGGCGCTCTGGGACGGCAGCTCGGGCGGCACCTGCAACTGCATCGCGTACGCGGAAGCGGTCGGCCGCCCCTACCGCAACCTCTGGCCGAGCTGGGTGCGGCACACCGCGGCCCGCGAGCCCGCACCGCGCACCGGGGACCCGGTCCTCGCCGGGCTGCTGGGGGCGGCGGGCGGCCTCGCCTGAGCCGGCGGTCACCGGGCCACGAGGGGGGCAGGAGGAGTCGGTGAGCAGCCGCAAGGTCCCGGTCACCGCTGCCCGGCGCTTGCCCCGGGATGCGGCCCGCGTGAACGCGCGGTCCCTCCCGCTCCACTGCCCGCCCTCGGGCCCGCCCGCGGGGACCCACCGCCGCCTTCGGCGCGGCGGCCCGCGCAGGGGTAACTACCTGAACCCCGCCTTGAGAAAAGCGCGGGCGCTCGACATGCGACCCACCCACCGCCGCCATCCAGGGGACTCCCATGCACGACCACCTGCGCACCGCCCGCGCGGACGCCTTCCGCCTCGCCGCCTGCATCGTCCTCGCCCTGGCCGTCCTCGCGGCGGCCGCGTCCGCCGCGGGCCGCCGCGGCGAGGTCCGCCTCCTCG
>DASVWD010000275.1 GCA_036389795.1 Longimicrobium sp. | reverse complement strand
GGCGAGGGCTCCGACGAGATCTTCGGCGGCTACCTGTACTTCCACCGCGCGCCCGACCCGCGCGCCTTCCACGAGGAGACCGTCCGCAAGCTCGACCGCCTGCACCTGTTCGACTGCCTGCGCGCCAACAAGGCGATGGCGGCCTGGGGCGTGGAGGCGCGCGTGCCGTTCCTGGACCGCGACTTCCTGGACGCGGCGATGGGGATCGACCCGGCGGCGAAGATGGCGGGGCCCGGTCGCATGGAGAAGCACCTGCTGCGCGAGGCGTTCGCCGACACCCTCCCCGCGTCGGTGGCGTGGCGGCAGAAGGAGCAGTTCTCGGACGGGGTGGGCTACGGCTGGATCGACGCGCTGCGCGCCCACGCCGAGGCGCGGGTGAGCGACCGTGACCTGGCGAGCGCGGCGTACCGCTTCCCCCACAACCCGCCGGCCACCAAGGAGGCGTACCTCTACCGCACCCTCTTCGCCGAGCACTTCCCGGCGGACGCGTGCGCCGAGTGCGTGCCGGGCGGGAAGTCGGTGGCGTGCAGCACGCCCGAGGCGCTGGCCTGGGACGCCTCCTTCGCCGCCGCGGCCGACCCCTCCGGCCGGGCGGTGCGCGGCGTCCACGCGGCCGCGTACTGACGAGAAGATCTTGATTAGATTGTACAGTGACATGATGTGCTCGTCACCTGCGGCAGGAACCCAGCATTGAAGATCGGACGCAACGACCAGTGCACTTGCGGCAGCGGGCGAAAGTTCAAGCATTGCTGTGGGCTTCCGACAGCGAGGGAAGCCCCGCGCGCTCCTGTGGGTGAGTCGAACCAGAATAAATTTGAGCGCGCGATGGATTGGATCAACGAGCGTCTCCGCGAGGAGGGAGTTCCGTTTCCCGAGCGCCCGAAAGCTGCTGTTCGGCTGATGGGCCAAGTGGCACGTGCTGAACTGAGCTATCCCGTTCCGGATCGCGAGCCTGCCCCAGGGAGCTACCAAGGCGAGGATCTCGCGATTCGAGTCGTGCATTGGTATCGGCGTAAGTACCCGGCACACCTGCTGACGCCGGGACTCAGGATTGAGTCGGAGCAGCAGTTCCAAGAAGTGATGGAGCAGATCGACGCGGAGGCAAGGGCGGACGGGATGATAATTCAGGGGCGGCCACTCCGCGCGTTAGAAAAGCTGTGCCTTCTGACGAAAAGTGAACTGCGGCTGGTGAATGCTGATCGCGAGCCGGAGGCGGGCAAGTATTGGGGCGATGACCTCGTCAGCCGGATGTACCGCTGGTACGAGGATCGATACGGTAATCGGTTGCACATCATCTCGGAACTTGGACGTGTAGCATTCCTGATCCGAAGAGACGTTTGGACGTTTCGAGTCCCTCTGATTTATGGAGGAGATCCCAGAAGAATTCTGTGGGTCTGTGAGTATGGGGCGCAGACAACGCTCCCCAATGTGCCGGAGGTAGTCCCGCTGGGCACCCCGGTGCGGCGGTCCCAGTACAACATCCTTGATGCGGTTGAGAACCTGCCGGCAGGGCTTGCCGCGGCGCTGACCACGGCCGAGCGGGAGGAGATGCTGGAGGTGTTCGTTCTTGGGGTGGACGCTTTGTACACCTTGCGTGGTCTAGCGCCTGACCCGCGGATAGATGCAGCCCGGGCGGACTTGGAAGCGACAGTCACCCATCTCACAAGCCATCCTGTCCACGCAGGCCAGGCGAAATGGTCTGCGCTGCAGGTTGCGGAGAAGATTATCAAGGCATTCATCGCCTCGAAGAACGGGAATTACGGCCGCATTCACGACCTCACTGCGCTAGCAGCGCTGGCCTCGACATTAGGGTTGCCCGTGATCAATCCGGGATGGCTTGCCGCACTCCAGACCTTAGGTGGCGCCCGTTACGGAGAGTTGCCGGTTACAACAGACGAAGCTGTTGCGGCTCACCACGCGTCCCTGCGCGTCGCAGTTTACGTCGGAGCCCATCTCCCCCAGAGGTAGTTGCTCGTTCCCACAGCATGGTGTACGACGCGCTCACCAGGAGGAGGGACCCTCCGTTTCCTCCGCTGACTCTGGGTGAGGCTTGATCGGCTCCGGTAAGTGGACGCAAAAGAAAGCACCACCGGCGTGAGTGCCGGTGGTGCTTTCGTGTCCTGCCGCGTCCTGACGCGATGCCGCGTGGCAGTCCCGTCGATGCGGAGAGGATTCGCCTCTGGATCGGCTCAGGCGCCGATGCGGCGATCGCTTGCCCGTGCCAGGTCGCGAGCAGCAGTCGTATTGGACAAGGGATCACCTCCTTCGTTGCAGGTTCGACATCGGGCGTGGACACCGTGGAGCCGGGGCTCCGGTGGCCTGCGGGTTCGCGTCTCGTGACCCGACCCGCAGCCCTGCACCGCGTGACGCGGTGCGGCTGCGAAAAGATACAACCGTTTGCATTTTCGCGCAAGCTCCGACGCCGGCGGATCGACGAAGCGGCGGAACGGGGCCACCTTCGCGTGCGGAGCCGGCCGCACCGGGCGAGCCGGCCCTCCCACCCGAGCCCCGGAGTTCTCGAGATGAAGAAGCTGACGCTGGACGTGGAAGAGCTGACGGTCGATTCGTTCGACACCAGCCTGTGCGCACCGAACGAGGGAACGGTGCGGGGCTACAGCGGCGGCTGGAGCTGCGACTCCATCTGCCCGACCGTCTCTGACCCGGAGCGGTGCTGCGGCCGGACGCTGCCGCCCTGATCCCCGCAACCCGTCGCAATCCAGAATCCAAAAACAGCTTTGCAGTTGTCTTTCAGCGGTTGCGCTCCGGTCTCCGGCGCCAGAGCTTGGGGTCTCACGCAACGCCGATCCCCGACAGGAAGACCGCATGCCCCTCTGGAAGACCGAGTCGCAGGCCGAGCGCTTGGCCGAGCTGACGGGCGAGGACCCCGCCCGCAAGGAGGCGCCGCTGCGCCGCGACGTGCGCTCGCTGGGGCGGCTGTTGGGCCAGGTGCTGCGCGAGCAGGAGGGCGTGGAGCTCTTCGCCGCCGTCGAGGAGCTGCGCAACCTCCTCATCCGCCAGCGCCGCGGCGGCGCGGCGGCCGGCGAGGGCGACCCGGACGCGGGGATGCGGCGGGCGGCGGAGATCGTGGCGGAGCTCGACGTGCGGCAGGCGTACCGGCTCACCCGCGCCTTCTCCACCTACTTCGAGCTCACCAACCTGGCCGAGACCAACCACCGCAAGCGCCGCCGCCGCGCCTCGCGCCTGCGCGCCGGCCTCCCCCCGCAGCCGGGCACCTTCCACGGCACCCTGCTGCGGCTGAAGGAGGCGGGGCTCGACTCGGGCGCCGTGCTCGCGCGCCTGGCGGACGTCTCCGTCGTTCCCGTCTTCACCGCGCACCCCACCGAGGTCTCGCGGCGCACCGTGCTCTTCAAGCGCGCGCGGATCGCCAAGGCGCTGGAGCGGCTCGACCGCCTCCCGCTCACCGACGCCGAGGCGGCGAAGCAGGAAGAGGCGATCCTGGCCGAGATCACCACCCTCTGGCAGACCGACGAGGTGCGCAGGAGCCGCCCGTCGGTGCGCGACGAGGTCCAGATGGGCCTCGACTACTACCGCCGCGTGCTGCTCGACACCGTCCCGGGCCTCTACGCCGAGATGGCGGACGCCCTCCGCGCGGCCTTCGGCAGGGAGGTGGCGCCGGGCGGGCTGCCGCGGGTGGTGCGCTTCGGCTCGTGGATCGGCGGCGACCGCGACGGCAACCCGTACGTCACGCCCCGGGTCACGCGCGACGCGCTCCAGCTCGCCCGCGAGACGGTGCTCGACCACTACGTGCGCGCCCTGGAGGCCCTGGTGGAGCGGCTGAGCCCGTCCACGCGCCAGGTGCCCGTCTCGGACGAGCTGCGCCAGGCGCTGGAGCACTACGCCGCCACCATCCCTTCGCTCGACCCGCACCCCGAGAAGCGCGCCCAGGCCGAGATCTACCGCCGCTTCCTGGGCTACGTGGGCGCGCGGCTGCGCACGGCCCGCAACGACCCGCACCACCCCGACGCCTACCCCGGCGCCGATGCGTTCGCGGGCGACCTCCGGCTGGTGCGCGACAGCCTGGCGGCGCACCGGGGCGAGCGGCTGGCGGCGCTCCTCCTCGATCCCCTGCTCCGCCAGGTGGAGACGTTCGGCTTCCACCTGCACACGCTCGACGTCCGCCAGCACGCCCGCGTCCACGCCCGCGCGCGCGACGAGCTCTTCGGCGCCCCCGGGGACGAGCGGGAGAAGGGCCCGCTCCCCGCCGCGCCGTCGGACGACACGCTCACGCTGCTGGAGACCCTGCGCACGGTGGCGGAGCTCAAGCGCACCTACCCGGCGGAGGCGGTGCAGACGTACGTGATCAGCGGCGCGACCTCGGTGGACGACGTGCTCGCGCTGGTGCGGCTGATGGAGCTGGCCGGGGTGCGGGTGGGGGCGGCGGAGGGCGACCCGGGGCTGATGCCGGTGCCCCTCTTCGAGTCGATCGAGGACCTGCGCGGCGCCGCCGGCATCTGCCGCGAGCTGTGGTCGCGCGACGACTACCGGCGGCTGCTGGACTCGTGGGGGCGGCGGCAGGAGGTGATGCTGGGGTATTCCGACTCCAACAAGGACGGCGGGATGCTCACCAGCACCTGGGAGATCTACCGGGCGCACCGCGCGCTGCACGACGCCGCGCGCGAGGCGGGCGTCACGCTCCGGCTCTTCCACGGGCGCGGCGGCACGGTGGGGCGCGGCGGCGGGCCCACGCACCGCGCCATCACCGCGCAGCCGCCCGGCGCCTTCACGGGCGAGCTCAAGCTCACCGAGCAGGGCGAGGTGCTCAACTGGAAGTACTCCGACCGGGTCCTCGCCGAGCGCAACCTGGAGCTGATGGTGGCCGCCTCGCTGGGCGCGCTGGCGGGGCCCGGCCGGCCCGACCCGGCGCGGGAGGCGGCGTGGGCGGAGGCGATGGAGGAGATGTCGGCCGACGCGTACGCCTTCTACCGCGAGAAGGTGGCCGAGAACCCCGACATCCTCCCCTACTTCCAGCAGGCCACGCCGGTGGGCGAGCTGGAGCACGCGCGCATCGGCTCGCGGCCGGCGCGGCGGGGCGAGAGCCGCGGGCTCGACGACCTGCGCGCCATCCCCTGGGTGTTCGGGTGGATGCAGAGCCGGCACGTCCTCCCCGCCTGGTTCGGCGTGGGCTGGGCCCTGGAGCGCTTCGCCGCGCGGGGTGGCGAGGAGGCGGGGCTGCTGGAGGAGATGACCCGCACCTTCCCGCTCTTCCACGACCTGGTCAGGAACGTCGAAGTCGGCCTCGCCAAGGCGGATCTCTCCATCGCGCGGCGCTACGCGGACCTGGTGCCCGACGCGGGGCTGCGCGAGCGCGTCTTTTCGCTCGTCACCGAGGAGTTCGAGCGGGCGCGCACGGCGGTCCTGCGCGTGACCGGGCAGCGGCGCCTGCTGGAGGAAGACTTCGTGCTGGCCCGCTCCATCCGGCTCCGCAACCCCTACGTCGACCCGATGAGCCTGATCCAGGTGGACCTCCTCCGCCGCAAGCGCGCGGGCGAGGAGAGCGACGAGCTGAACTACGCCCTCGCCGCCACCATCAACGGCATCTCCGCGGGTCTGCGCAACACGGGGTGAGCCTCAGGAGTTTGACGCATGAGCGGATTTGATGATCCGGAAGAGATCCGGAAAGCAAAGGAATTAGCTGCCGGGCCTTTAGGCGATCAACTGGCGAAATTTCCGCTACGGTTCGCCACATCTGCGTTTATCGCACCTAGTCGGCGTAGCCTGCCGTTCAAGTCAAAGAATGGAACAGTCACACTCCTGCGTCTCAAGGGAAATCCTTTAGGTGTAACCTGCTCGCACGTGCTTGACGGTTTTCGCAGCCAACCCGCGTCTGATAAGCCGGCGTTCTGGATCGGGAGGGTTCAAATAGACCCGATTGCGCGCCTTGTTTCTGAGGATAACTCTCTCGACATTGCAGTACTCGACCTCAGTGGTCTTGATCTATCCCAAATAAGCGGTGGGAGTGGAATTGGGGTTGACTTCTTCGATCCCAGCAGATGGCCCCCCGAGCTTCCGAAGTCTGGCGATTTCGTCTCGTTCGGTGGGTTCCCAGGAACCTGGCGAGATCATCCCAAGGTTGACGAAGTGGTCTTCAGGTCGTTCAGTGTCGGTGCTTCCGAAGTCACAGTTGCCCGAGATGACTACATCGTCTGTCAGTTCAACCGGGAATACTGGGTTTCGGCATATGGGAACAACATGTTCGATTTTTACGAACTGGGAGGCATGAGTGGCGGGCCAGCATTTATCTGGCGGGGTCTGCAGCCCGAGTTCTTCGGAATCATCAAGGAGTACTCTCCCTCGCTGGATCTGCTCTACATTTCTTCGGTCCGCGCCATCAAAGAAGACGGGTCTATCAACCTCTAATGCTGGTTGAGTGCTAATAACCCCAAGACGAAGTGCTGAGCGTCACACCGACACCATCAACGGCATCTCCGCGGGGCTTCGCAACACGGGGTGACGCCGCGCGTCGTCCGATCCGGAAAAACAGCGGGCCTCACGCAGAGTCAGCAGAGTCAGCAGAGAAACACCTCCGCTGACTCTGCTTACTTGCGTGAGAAAAGTCTTTTGCCGGACCCGGTAGAGACCTCGTCTCCTCTAAACGGATGTCGTTCTTAATGTGCCTCCGCGCGAGAGAGCACGCTCGGACGGTCTCCCAGGACGGCATTCAGTCCCAACTTAAATGAAAACATGCGATCTGCGCCTCTCTTGTCGACCCCGTGTCCTCGACCGCTCCGGTCCAATCCTAATGAAAACAGGACAAAATTCTCGTTGACCCGGAGGAGGATCGGCAGCAACTTGGGAATTCCCCATCCACGGGTTGCACCCCGGACCCGCACACCCCCGCCCGGAGACGCCCCATGAGACCTCCCATCCTCCGCACCGCGCCGCTCCTGCTGGTCGGCGCGGCCCTCTTCGCCGCCTGCACCGAGCGCCTGCCGTCGGACGCGAGCCTGGAGCCCGGCGGGCCGCTGCTGACGGTGGCCACCAACCCGTTCGTCACCATGGACGGCGGGCTCACCCACGCCTGCGGCCTCACCTCCGCCGGCCAGGCGTGGTGCTGGGGGCGCAACGCCACCGCCCAGCTCGGCGACAACTCGGCCGCGCCCACGACGGTGCCGGTGGCCGTCCACCACCCCTCGGGCGTCACCTTCACGCAGGTGTCGGCGGGAGACTCGCACACCTGCGCCATCACCTCGGCCGGGCAGGCGTACTGCTGGGGCTACAACGCCGACAGCCGGCTGGGCGACAGCACCACCTCGATGGGGCTGACGCCGCGGGCGGTGCTGCCGGTGGGCGCGATCGCGTTCACGTCGATCAGCGCGGGGGGCGGCCAGCACACCTGCGGGCTGAACGGCTCCGGCCAGGCGTACTGCTGGGGCTACAACTTCTACGGGCAGATCGGCGACAGCACCACGACGTTCGCCATGAGCCCGGTGGCCGTGCACCAGCCCGCCGGCGTCACCTTCACCTCCATCTACGCGGGACAGAAGCACACCTGCGCCCTCACCAGCGGCGGGCAGGCGTACTGCTGGGGCTACGGCGGCGACGGCGCGATGGGGCACAACGCGCTGCTCGGCGAGCCGATCCCCACGGCGGTGCAGCAGCCGGCGGGCGTCACCTTCGCCTCCATCACCACCGAGTACAACCACACGTGCGGAGTGACGTCGGGCGGGCAGGCGTACTGCTGGGGGCTGAACAGCAACGCCCAGCTCGGCGACAGCACCGTCACCAAGCGCCTGGTCCCGACGGCCGTCAAGCAGCCCGCGGGCGTCACCTTCGCCTCGATCACCACGGGCACCGCCCACACCTGCGCCCTCACCTCCGCCGGCCAGGAGTACTGCTGGGGCGTCAACACCCGCGGCCAGCTCGGCAACGGCACCTTCGCGAACAAGCGCACCCCCACGGCGGTGAGCCACCCCGCGGGCGTCACCTTCGCCTCGGTGCACAACGGCGGAATCCACTCCTGCGCCCTGGACGGCGGGGGCCAGGCGTGGTGCTGGGGAAGGAACGACTACTCCCAGCTGGGCAACAACAGCACCACCGACAGCGCCACCCCCGTGGCGGTCCAGCACTGACGATCTCGCGCCCACCACGCACGGAGCCCGGCCCGGGGGATCGTCCCCGGGCCGGGCTGCCGATTTTCGCCATCGACCGCCGTCGACGTGCTACGCTCCGCCGCCGGCCCGGGTGGCGCACGCGACGTACAGGGTGCCGCCGAACGCGGAGGGGCGCGTGGCGACCACCTCCGGCGGCGCGAGCCCGGCACCGGCCGCCAGCTCGCGGAACCGCCCGGCGGAGACGGGGAACGGCACCCACGGGCCAGGCCGCCGCCCCTCGTACTCGACCAGTACGAAGCGCCCGCCCGGGCGCAGGTACGTGGCAACGAGCGAGAGGACGGATGCCGCGTCGCGCACGAAGTGCAGCGTGTTCGCCATCAGCACGCCGTCCAGCGGAGGCGGCGCGAGCGGGCGCGTGACGTCCGCGTGGATCACGGTGACCTCGGGGCCGTCGCGCGACCTCAAGGCCCAGGCCCGCACGGCTGAGAGGGCGTGGTCGTCGGCGTCCACGGCGATGACGTGCCCCTCCGGGCCGACGAGCGCCGCCAGCGCCCGCGTGAACACGCCGGTCCCGGCCCCCAGGTCCGCCCAGGTGGTCCCGGCCGCCTCGCCCACCGCCGGCCGCAGCAGCTCGATCGCGTCTTCGTGCTTCATCGCCCGGTCGTAACCGATTCATTCAGATCCGAGAAGATGTCATTCCGAGGGAGCCCGGCCCATCCGCCGCGCGCAGGCGAGAGCCGGGGCGACCGAGGAATCTAACCGACGCCGCGGGGTGCCGGCCTGCTGATCCGGAACCCTCCCGCCTGAAACGCCTGCGCCAGGCGGGTGGTCCTCCAGCACGGTGGAGTAGATTCCCTCGTCGTTCCTCCTCGGAATGACATCGAGGGGGCGGACCGGCCCTGCCTCGCCTCGGGTGCGAAAATCGCGGGCGAAGTCGGGCTCCACGCCGTCTCCAACCGCGTCCGAGGGAGCGTTAGCCCGATGGAGCTGAAGGGAATCCACCACCTCACCGCCGTCTCCGCCGACATCAGCGGCAACTACCACTTCTACACGGAGGTGATGGGGATGCGGCTGGTGAAGCGCAGCGTCAACCAGGACGACGTGAGCGCCTACCACCTCTTCTACTCCGACGCGGTGGGCACGCCGGGGAACGACCTGACCTTCTTCGACTGGAACATGCCCCGCGAGCGGCGCGGGACGCACAGCATCACCCGCACGCACCTGCGCGTTACCGGGCGGGACGCGCTGCAGTGGTGGGCCGGGCGCCTGCGCGAGCACGGCGTCGCGGCTTCCGTGATCACGGAGCGGGACGGCCGCCTCACGCTGGACTTCGAGGACCCCGAGGGGCAGCGCCTGGCGCTGACGGACGACGGCGGGGCGGGCGACGAGCCGGTGCCGTGGGAGCGGAGCCCGGTGCCGGCCGAGTACCAGGTGCGCGGCCTGGGCCCGGTGCTGCTGAGCGTCCCCGACCTGGGCCCGACCGACGCCATGCTCACCCGGGTGATGGGGATGCGCCCCGAGCGCGAGTACCCCCACCCCGAGAACGCCCGCCACACCGTCCACGTCTATCGGATGGACGGCGAGGGCCCGCACGCCGAGCTGCACGTGGCCGTCCAGCCCGACCTCGCGCCGGCGCGGCTGGGCGCGGGCGGGGTGCACCACGTGGCCTTCCGCACGCCCACCGAAGACGAGTACCACGCCTGGACCGCGCGCCTGAACTCGCTCCGCATCCCCAACAGCGGGGAGATCGACCGCTACTACTTCCGCAGCCTGTACTTCCGCGAGCCGAACGGCATCCTCTTCGAGATCGCCACCGACGGCCCCGGCTTCGCGGTGGACGAAGACCCGGCCACGCTGGGCGAGGAGGTCGTGCTCCCGCCGTTCCTGGAGCCGCACCGCGCCGCGATCGTCGCCAACCTCAAGCCGATCGCCTGACTCGCGGCGCGGGACCGCCGGGCGCACGCACGGCCGTCCCTCCCCACCAAACGTTCCGGTTGGCGGGCGGGCGGGCGGCAACGTATGTTGTGGCCTTCCGGTCCAGCCGCCGCCCGGCGGTCGCGGCCGATTGGATCCAGCTCCTGGCCGGCACGAACTTGCCTCCTTCCCCCGACATCCCGCGGCGCGGACTCTCGCTCGAGCACAAGCTGCCGCTCCTCATCACCGCCCTGCTGGCCGTCGTCCTGGCGGCCGGCCTCCTCGCCGCGTACGCCGAAGTGAGGCAGACCGCCCTGGACGCGGCCAGGCTCCGCCTCCAGGTGCTCGCCCGGCAGATCGCGGACCTGGGAGGACGCTCCGTCCCCCAGCGGCTCGCCGTCGTCCGCGCGGCCGGGGACGACCCCGCGGTCCAGGCTTTCGTCGCCGCGCCGGGCGAGGCGGCGCGCCCCGCGGCGGCCGCGGCGCTCGAGCGGCACCTGAGGACGGGGGCCTCGCCGCCCGTGCTGGTGCTGCTCCTGGACCCCGGCCGGACGCCCCTCCTGCGGCTCGACTACGTCCCCGACTCCCTGAAGGGCGCGGTGGCGGGGACGCCGGGCTTTCCCGCCGGGCTCCCCGACTCGGCCGGCGTCGGGCGCATCTTCCCGGTCGGGCCCCGCGCCTTCTACTGGACGACGGTGCCCGTCTCCCGGGGCGGCGCCCCGGCGGGCCACGTGGCCGAGCTGCGGCGGCTGGGCGCGCCGGCCTCGGCCGGAGCGGTGCACGCCCTCATCGGCGGCGACGTGGCCGTGTTCTACGCCGACAACGCGGGCGGGCCGTGGGTGGCCCTGGACGGCACCCTGGCCCCCGCGCCGGCCGGGTGGCCGTTCTCCGGGGCGCGGCGGTACCATCACGGGACCGGGGGCGAGCACTTCGGGTTCGCCGCGCCGGTGCCGGGCACCCCCTGGAGTTTCGTGGTGGAGCAGCCGCTGGCGGCGGTCCTGGCGCGGCCGGACGCCTTCCTCCGCCACGCCCTCCTCGCCGCGCTCCTGCTGTGCCTGGCCGGCGCCGCGCTCGCGTGGCTGCTGAGCCGCGGCATCACCCGCCCGCTCCGGGTCCTCGGCCAGGCCACCGAGGCCATCGCGCGCGGCGAATACGGGCGCCGCGTCGACCTCCCCCGCACCGACGAGCTGGGCGCGCTGGCCGAGCGCTTCAACCGGATGGCCGCCCAGGTGGAGGCCTCGCACGAGGAGCTCGCGCAGCAGTACGAGGAGGCGCAGGTGCTCGCCGAGGAGCTGGAGACGGCCGCCGCCGAGGCCCAGGCCGCGCGCGACCAGGCGGAGGCCGCCAACCGCTCCAAATCGGAGTTCCTGGCCACCATGTCGCACGAGATCCGCACGCCGATCAACGCCATCATCGGCTACACGGACCTCCTGCTGATGGGGCTGGCGGGCCCGGTGACCGAGGGGCAGAAGACGCAGCTCGAGCGCGTGCGCGTCAGCGGGCAGCACCTCACCGGGCTGGTGGACCAGGTGCTCGACTTCGCGCGCATCGAGGCGGGGACGCTGCGGGTGGAGCGGCGCACCGCGTCGGCGGCGGAGGCGGCCGAGACGGCGGTGGCCGTGCTGCGCCCCCAGGCCGAGGGCAAGGGCGTCGCCCTCTCCGCCGCGTGCGAGGACGGCGACGGCGCGCGCTACCAGGGCGACCCCCCGCGCGTGAACCAGATCCTGCTGAACCTGCTCTCCAACGCCATCAAGTTCACCGAGCCGGGCGGCCGCGCCACCGTGCGCTGCGGCCGGCGCGAGGGGCAGCTGCCGGCCGGCGGCACCGCGGGCCGGTGGACGTTCCTGGAGGTGGAGGACACGGGGATCGGGATCGACCCCGAGCAGCGCGAGCGCATCTTCGAGCCGTACATCCAGGTGGAGAGCGGCTACACCCGCCGGCACGGGGGAACGGGGCTCGGCCTCGCCATCAGCCTGCGCCTGGCCCGCTCGATGGGCGGCGACCTCACCGTGGAGAGCGAGCCCGGGCGCGGCTCGCGCTTCACCCTCTGGCTCCCCGCCGCCCCGGCCGACCACGACGAGGCCGGGCCGGACGGACCGCGCGCCGCCGCGCCGGCGGAAGGCGCCGCGGGCGCGCTTGCCGACCGCGGCGGCGAGGAGCATCGTTAGAGACCCGTTGGGAACGGCCGATCGGCACGGCTCGCCGGGGCGGATGAATCCGCGGCTACAACAGCGAGAAGCCTGCCTGCGCAGGCTGGTTCGGTGTGAAATCGGCGTCCGGCGCGGGAAGCGTGCCCCAGTCCGCGGAGGCGGACTTCGTGCAGTTGTAGCGGGCGATCTCAATCGTCCGCTTCAAATCATCCGCATCCACCCCCTCCCGCCATGGCGAGCATCCGACTGGAGTCCGTCCGCAAGGTGTACCGCGAAGGGGCCGCGCACGTCGCGGTGGACGGGGCGAGCTTCGCCGTGGGCGAGGGCGAGCTGGTGGTGCTGGTGGGCCCGTCGGGGTCGGGGAAGAGCACGCTGCTGCGGATGATCGCGGGGCTGGAGTCGATCACCGACGGGGACCTCTACATCGGCGACCGGCGGGTGAACGAGGTGCCGCCGCGCGACCGCGACATCGCCATGGTCTTCCAGAGCTACGCGCTCTACCCGCACATGAGCGTGCGCGACAACCTGGGCTTCGCGCTCAGGCTCAGGAAGACGCCCAGGCCCGAGGTGGAGCGGCGCGTGCGCGACGCGGCGGGCGTGCTGGGGCTCGACGCCATCCTCGACCGCAAGCCGCGCCAGCTCTCCGGGGGCCAGCGCCAGCGCGTGGCGCTGGGCCGCGCCATCGTGCGCGACCCCGAGGTCTTCCTCTTCGACGAGCCGCTCTCCAACCTCGACGCCAAGCTGCGCGTGCAGATGCGCGCCGAGATCTCGGCGCTGCACCGGCGGCTGGGCGCCACCATGGTCTACGTCACGCACGACCAGGTGGAGGCGATGACGCTGGGCGACCGCATCGTGGTGCTCGACCGCGGAAAGATCCAGCAGATCGACACGCCGCTCAACCTGTACGACCACCCCGCCAACCGCTTCGTCGCCGGCTTCATCGGCAGCCCGGCGATGAACTTCTTCCACGGGCGATTGGAGTCGGGCGGCGGGCTCGCCTTCCGCGCCGACGGCGACGCGTTCCTCCTCCCCCTCCCCGCCGCCTGGTCGGCGCGGCTCGCGGAGCGCGCGGGGAAGACGATCGTCCTCGGCATCCGCCCCGAGAGCCTGCACGCGCCCGCCGGCCGCCCCGCCGACGCCCGGCTCGCCGAGGCCGCGTTCGTCGTGGACGCGCTGGAGCCGCTGGGGAACGAGATCTTCGTCCACGCGCACGCGGGCGCCCACCCCGTCACCGCGCGCGTGCCGCCGCAGCCGCTCCCCGCGCCGGGCGAGCCGCTGGCGCTGGCCTTCGACCTGGGACGGCTCCACTTCTTCGACCCCGAGACCGAGCGCTCCCTGGCGCCCGCGCCCGTCGTGGGGGAATGAAAGAAGTCCTCCTGCGCGGGAGGTTGGGCGAATGAATTCGCTGCAACAACGACACGAAGTCCACCTTCGTGGACTAGCGGGCTGCGCCCGCGCGCTCCGCGCCCCGATGCCGGCCTTCCTGCGTCGAGCTCGCGTCCGCACCGAAGGAGCCCGCGAAGGCGGGCTTTGCGCAGTTGTTGCCGCGGCTTCAGCCGCCTCTGCCCCGGCACGATCTCGCGCCGATGGGTGACCCGCCCCGCTTCCCCGACGGCTTCCTCTGGGGCGCCGCGACGTCCGCGTACCAGGTGGAGGGCTCGCCGCTGGCCGACGGCGCGGGTCCCAGCAACTGGCACCGCTTCAGCCACACGCCGGGGACGACGCACCAGGGCGAGACGGGCGACGTGGCGTGCGACCACTACCGGCGCTGGCGCGAGGACGTGGCGCTGATGGCGGAGCTGGGCCTGGGCGCCTACCGCTTCAGCGTCTCCTGGAGCCGGGTCTTCCCGGAGGGGACCGGGCGCGTCAACCAGGCGGGGCTCGACTTCTACGCGCGGCTGGTGGACGCGCTGCTGGAGCGGGGGATCCGGCCCGCGCCCACCCTCTACCACTGGGACCTCCCCGCGGCGCTGGACGACCGCGGCGGCTGGACCAACCCCGACGTGGCCGACTGGTTCGCGGCGTACGCGTCCACCCTCTTCCGCGCGCTCGGCGACCGCGTGCCGATGTGGAGCACGCTCAACGAGCCCTGGGTGGTGATGAACGCCGGCTACCTGCACGGCGACCACGCCCCCGGCCACCGCAGCCCGTTCGAGGCGGCGCGCGTCACGCACAACCTGCTGCGCGCGCACGCCGCGGCCGTGCGCGCGTACCGCGCCGAGGCCAGGCAGCGGATCGGCCTGGTGGTGAACCTGGAGCCCAAGTACCCGGCCTCCGACGCGCCCGAGGACGTGGCGGCCACGGCGCGGGCCGACGCCTACATGAACCGGCAGTACCTGGACCCCGTCTTCCTGGGCCGCTACCCGGAGGAGCTGCGCGAGGTGTTCGGCGAGGCGTGGCCGGACTTCCCCGCGGCCGAGGTGGAGGCGCTCCGCGAGCCGGTCGACTTCCTGGGGATCAACTACTACAAGCGCTCCGTCGTCCGGCACGACCCCGCCGACTTCCCCGTCCGCGAGGGGCACGTGAGGCAGCCGCGGCACGTGCACACCGAGCTGGGGTGGGAGGTGTGGCCCCAGGGGCTCGAGGACGTGCTGGTGTGGGTGCGGGAGCGCTACGGCGAGGTGCCGCTCTACGTCACCGAGAACGGCGCCGCGTTCTACGACCCGCCCGTGGCCGAAGGCGAGGTGGTGGAGGACCCGCTGCGCGTCGCCTACTACCGCGAGCACCTGCGGGCGGCGCTCCGGGCGGTCGGGCGCGGGGTGGACCTGCGCGGCTACTTCGCCTGGTCGCTGCTGGACAACTACGAGTGGAGCGCCGGCTACTCCAAGCGCTTCGGCCTCTTCCACGTCGACTTCGAGACGCAGCAGCGCACGCCCAAGCGGAGCGCCCGCTTCTACCGCGAGGTCATCCGCACGAGCGGCGCGGCGCTGGGTTGAGCCGCTGAACCTCGATCGCGAGGAGGAGCCATGAAATGCCCGGTATGCCTGGATCCCGATCTCGTGATGACGGATCGCCAGGGGATCGAGATCGACTACTGCCCCCGCTGCCGGGGCGTCTGGCTCGACCGGGGCGAGCTCGACAAGATCATCGAGCGCTCCGCCCCCTCCGTCTCGGGCTCGTCCGGCTACGACCGGGAGCGCGAGAGCGAGAGCTACCGCGGCGACCCGGACCACTGGCACCGCGACCGGGACGACGACTACGACCACCGGCGCAAGCGGCGCGGCGGCTTCCTGGACGACCTGTTCGACTTCGGCTGACGGCGGTGCGCCCGTGCGGTGAACGGGCGCGAGGGGAATGTTCGCGGGCTCCCGGCCGCGCGGCCGGGCCCACTGCAAAGGCCCTCCGGCTGGACACGAGCCATGGCGGAACACTTCGAATACGACGTCTTCATCGCCTACGCGCACCCGGACTCCAATTACGCCGAAAGAGTATACGACGTGCTCGCGGCGATCGGCGTGCGCGTGTTCCTGGACACCAGGGAGCTCGAGGCGGGCGTCAAATGGCCTGACAAAATCGCGGAGGCACAGAAGAAATCGGTGGTGACGGTGGTCCTCATCTCCAAGCACTCGGACTCGGCGTATTTCCAGAAGGAAGAGATCCAGAACGCCATCCAGCTGACCCGGAACCAGGAACACCGGGTGATCCCGGTCTATCTCACCGGCAGCACTCCGACGGAGGTCGTCCCGCTGCCCCTGATGCAGGTCCAGAGCATCTTCGTCTCACGGGAGCCGTCGCTGCTGACCGTGGCGCAGAAGATCGAGACCGCGCTGAAGCTCTCGAAGCAGAGGCAGGACTGGGAGGCGGACATCGACCCTGCCACGGTGGTGATCGTGACCGGCTGCCACCACAAGCCGGAGCTGTTCGACCGCCCGCTCGCCTACCAGCTGAAGGATGCCCTCGACCGCCGGGGACGGGATGTACCGCGGGCCTTTCTCCGCAGCGTGGTGATGGGCGATATCTGGTTCACGCAGCACAGCGGGTTCACCGACCATCCCAACCTCGTCAGCATCGGCTCGCCCGGCGTGAACCCGCTGACGCAGCAGATCATCGAGCAGAGCGGGCCCGTACGAACCGGCGACAAGTGGTGGGTGATGCGTGGGGGGAACCGGTGGGCGCTCTACGGCGAACGGGCGGAAGACACCCAGGCCGCGGTCCTGGCGTTCCAGGAGCACGACCTCGTCCCGTTCCTGGGGCAGATCTGGTTCGATGGAAAGTGAATGGCGGCGTGCCGGGCCGAGCGCCGCGCTCGTTGAACATGCTTCCCGACCCGGGCATCGGCGTCCCGCTCTCCTGAACGCTTCCGATAGACCTGTCGCCGCAGATCACCGCTCGCGTGGGCGCAGCGCCGGCCCTGCTCGCGGCTGCGGGGCACCGGGGGAATGGTATCCTGGCCCGGTTTTCGCCAAAACACCAACAGATGATTCCGCGGCTGGGCCGGTGCACCCCAGGGTTTCCAGGTATCGGCATGCAGATGACACAGAGATTTCCGCGGGCGGTCCGCCGCCTCGGCCGGGGGCTGCTGCCAGCCCTGGCGACGCTGTGCATGGCGCTGGCCGGGTGCGGCCGCGACGAGGCGAGAGGCGCTGAAGCGGGCGAGGCGGACAGGGCGGACAGGGCGGACGCCGCCTGGAACCCGCAGGCGCTGACGCGGGTGGCCGGCCTGGACGTGGCGGCGGTGCGCGGCGCCGTCGGGCAGCGCCTGGACGGCGGGCGCCCGGCTCCGCTCGACGCGGACCAGTGGGAGCGGGTGCGGAAGCTCTACCGGCGCTACGGGCAGGGGCCGCTCTGGTTCGGCCCGGACGGCCTGCTGGAAGACCGTGCCGCCGCGCTGCTGACGGCGCTGGTCAACGCGCACCAGGACGCGCTGCGGCTGGACCGCTACCCGCTCGGCGAGCTGGCGCGCTCGCTGGGGGCGGTGAAGGACGCGAGGCGTCCCACGGCCGCCCAGGTGGCCGCCGCCGACGTGATGCTCACCGCCTCGTACGCGGCGCTGGGCCACGACCTCCTCACCGGCCAGGTGGACCCCCGCAGCGTCTCGCAGGCGTGGTTCATCAACCCGGACCGGGAGCGCGTGGACAGCGCCCTGGCGCGCACGCTGCGCGAGGAGCCGCTGCACCGGGCCATCGCCGGGATGCGGCCGCAGGACGAGGACTACGCCTTCCTGCAGCGCCAGCTGCAGCACTACCGCCAGATCGCCAGCCGGGGCGGGTGGCCCACGGTGCCCAGGGGGAAGGAGCTGAAGCCGGGAGAGAGCGACTCGCCCGCCCGCCTCGCGGCGCTGCGCCAGCGGCTGCAGGCCGAGGGGCTCCTGGCCGCCGCCACCACCGCGCCGCCGCCCCCCGCCGAGAGCGCGGGGCGGAGCCCGGCGCGCCCGGCCGGCGGCGCGGTGTACGATCCTGCGCTGGCCGGCGCGGTGGCCGCCTTCCAGGCGCGGCACGGCATCGAGAGCGACAGCACCCTGGGGCCCGAGACGGTCGCGGCGCTGAACCTCTCCCCCGCGTACCGGCTCTGGCAGATCGCCGCCAACCTGGAGCGCTACCGCTGGCTCCCGCGCTCGCTGGGAAGCCGGTACATCCTGGTGAACGTCCCCGCCTTCCGGCTGGAGGCGTTCGACGGCGGACGGAAGGCGCTGGAGATGAAGGTGATCGTAGGGGAGGAGTACGAGGACCGGGCCACGCCGGTGTTCAGCGACTCCATGGAGTACGTGGTGTTCCGCCCCTACTGGATGGTGACCGACTCCATCGCCGCCAAGGAGATCTTCCCCAGGGCCGCGGCCGACCCCGGCTACTTCGCCCGCAACCGCTACGAGACCTTCGAGGAGCAGGGGAAGACCCGGGTGCGCCAGCGCCCGGGCGAGAAGAACTCGCTGGGGCTGGTGAAGTTCATGTTCCCCAACGACTTCAACATCTACCTGCACGACACCCCGGCGGACAGCCTCTTCCGCGAGGACGTGCGCGCCTTCAGCCACGGGTGCATCCGGCTGGAGAAGCCGGAGCAGCTCGCCCTCTTCGCCCTCGGGTGGCCCCCGGAGCGCGTCCGGCAGGCGATGCAGCAGGGCCCGGACGACCGGCGCGTGAACCTGCCGCGCAAGATCCCCGTCTACATCGCCTACTTCACCGCGTACGCCAGGGGAGGCCAGCTCTACTTCGGCAACGACCTGTACCGGCGCGACGACCGGCTGATCCGCGCCGTGTCCGAGGGAGCCGTCCCCAGCGCCCAGGCGCTCCGGGCAGCGGACGCCCTGCGCAGGTTCGTCGCCGAGTAGGAGCGCCCCTCTCGTCGCCCGATCCCGGTCCCACGATGGAAGCGGACGCCCCCCGACGGAGGCGTCCGCTTCTGCTTGCAGGGTGACCGTAACCACCGCCGCCGCACGCGATTGAAACTTTTCTGGAGGACGGGAATCGCTGTCCCACTGTTCTCGCCGTGTCCCGAGTTGTCTGCATCCCGCTCCCGGCGCCCGCCGATGCGAAAACGCCTATGTGATTGGCGGGACTACAGATAGCGAGCCCTGGCATCCCGGCTTCCGCCCGGCTTGTGCGTTGCGATGGCCCCCGGCGCCGGCAGCGGCTTGCGACGGCGGCGCCGCCGGAACCCACCTCTTCTCCCGCTTTCCTCCGCCGTCGCGTCAACATCCCGCACGAGGGAATGAGTATGTCGATCGTGAAGAGCACCTGGACCACCGTGCCCGTCCCGCAGGACGGGGCGCTGCCCGCCGCCGAGTGGGCGGGCGCGGGGAAGATCGCCATCCCGGCCGGCTTCCTGATGGTGAAGAACGACGAGCAGCGGATCTACCTGGCGCTGGACCTGGTGGGCGACACCGGGAACGACGTCGGGACGAACGACTACTTCTGGTTCGTCATCGACAGCGACGCCAACGGGGCCGTGACCGTCAACCGCGACGTCATGTACGGCCTCTTCCCCGGGGAGCCCAACAAGCTGGGCCGCTGGCTGATGGCCGGCCCGAACACCACCTGGCCCGCCTCCAGCTCGCAGGTGATCGACTCGACGGTGCGGGTGGGCTTCGGCCCCTCGCCCAACTCGGCCGCGCCGCACCGCATCTGGGAGATCAGCCTCTCGCTGGCCGAGCTCGGGCTCGTGGTGGACCCCACGCTCCCGCCGCCCACCGTCAAGTTCGGCCTGCGCGTGGCCTCGAGCACCCCGGGCTTCACCTTCGACTTCCCGGCCAGCCCGCTCAGCGCCTTCAACAACTTCCACACCCTGGTGCTGGCGACCGCCTCGTCGTCGATCTCCTACCCGCCGGGGACGGCGGGGCCGGTGATCGCGGGGGTGGGGTGGATCCCCTTCACCAGGATCGCCGCCGACGGCTACGCGACCATCACCGAGCCGTACCGCATCCAGCCGCGCGAAGCCGCCTTCGCGGGGACGATGGACCTGATCGGCAACAGCGTGACGCTCGCCTCGCTGTGGGCGGCCGGGGCGCGGCGCTACAGGGTGCTGCACCGCTCCGGGAACACCCTGGCCGCCCTGGGCGCGGCGCCCGAGACCCCGATCCGGCAGGCGTGGGCCAACTACCGCTGGGACGGCACGACGTACGTGTGGGAGTCGTTCGGGCCCGACGCCGCCGACCGGTACCCGATGCAGAACCCGGGGGTGGACTACATGATCAAGGCGCTCCTCTTCCAGTGGGACTCGTCGAAGGAGCCGAACAACCTGCACCAGTTCCGCATCGAGTTCTTCGACAGCGCCGGCGCGGCGGTCGCCGCGCCGCCCGCCACGCCGCTCACGCTCCGGCTGGACAACCAGCTACCGGAGGCGAAGGTGCTCGACATCCTGCACAACGGGGCGTCGGTCCCCGCGTGCAGCATCGTGAGCCTGGACTCGCCCACCGACGGCGTGCAGATCGTGGCGAAGGCGTTCGACCCCGAGGGGCACCTGCACAGCTACTCGATCGGCGCCCAGTGGGGGAACAACCAGTCGGCCGGGATCTTCAGCGACAGCTACACGAGCCACCTGGCGCCCGACCACCGCTGGCAGGGCGTGGCCAGCCAGACGGTGCCCACCCCGCCGGCCGAGTGGGTGCCGCCCGTGACGTGCGCCTACATGTTCCGCGTGACGGCCGTGGCGCGCACCACCAACGGCTACTGGTACGCGCAGCAGCACTCGAGCGAGTTCCGCACGCTCACGCTGCTGAAGACCGGGATCCGGGTCATGGCCTCGCCGATCGTGCCGCTCGTCTCCGAGTCGATGCCCTTCGGCTTCGCCGGCGGCAAGCAGCCCGTGGTGCAGGGGATCGAGCCCACCCGGCTCGGCGCCGACACGCTGCGCTGAGCGGGACGACGAGGGGCCCGGCCCGCCGGGCCCCCTCGTCCGGAGTTCCGGACCACACGACATCGACGGAGCCGGCGGGGGACGTCCAGGGTCCTCCGCCGGCTCTTTGCGGTGCCGGACGCCGGCTGCCCCCGCTCCTCCTTCCCGAGAGACCGGCACGACACTCGCTGCGCGCCTTGGCCCTGGCGAGCGCGTCTCGGCACGCGCCGGCAACGGCCCGCCACGGACGCCTCGCCCGGCGCGGGTCCGGACCGAAACTTCCGCCGTCTTCCGCGACTGCTTCCCCGAGACGCCATCCCACCATGCCACGACGCTTCGTGATCCAGGCCTTCGCGTGTGCGGCCCTCCTGGCCGGCGCCGGCGCCGCCCGCGCCCAGGCGGCGGACAGCGGACTGGTCGCCGCGCTGCGGGAGAGGCGGCTGTTCGCGCGCGCCGGAGCGTGCGGCCTGGAAGAGGACGGCGGCCGGCTGCTGGCGGGGCACGCGCGGGCGGCGCAGTTCACGGCGATCGCGGAGGCGCACGGCGTCGACGCCGTGCCGAGGTTCTCCGCCGCGCTCTTCTGCGAGCTGGCCCGTTCCGGCTACCGCCACCTCGCCATCGAGGTGAGCCCTCCCGTCGGCCGCGAGCTCAACCGCCTGGCCGCGGGCGCGGACCCGATGGCCGCCCTGCGGGCGTTCGCGCGCGAGCGCTTCCCCGGGGCGCCGTTCTACGTGCTGCGGGAAGAGGCGCAATTCCTCGCCGGCGCCGTGGCGGCGGCCGGCGGAGGGAGCGACGTGCTGTGGGGGATCGACTACGACGTGCTGCCGGAAACCCACACGCTCCCGCGCCTGCGCCAGGTGGTGCCGGAGGGGCCCGCCCGCGCCGCCGTTGCGCGGGCGCAGGCCGTGGCGGACTCGATGTTCACGGCGGCCCTGGCGTCGCGGAACCCGGCGACGGTGTTCGGGTTCGCCGCGCCGGACACAGTCGTCGCGAGCCTCCGGCGCACCCTCGGTCCGCGCCCCGGCTCCGAGGCGGACCTGCTGCTCGAGGTGGTCGAGCGGACGCTGGCCATCAACGCCCACCAGGTCGCCGGGCGCTACTACCAGGCGAACGAGGCGCGCGCGGAGAACCTGCGCGGCAACTTCCTGCGCGCCTACCGCTCCACCGGCGGGGCTCCGCGCGTGATGGTCAAGCTGGGCGCGAACCACCTGATGCGCGGCCGGAACTGGACCGGGACCTTCGACGTGGGATCGCTCCTTCCCGAGCTGGCCGCACTGAACGGCGGCAGCGCGTACTCCATCGTGGTCATCGGTGGGCCCGGGAGCCTGGAGGCGGGGTTCGACCCGGCGACGTTCTCCTACGCCCCGAGCCCCAACAGCTACGCCGGGGCGCCCTGGGCGGGGCCGTACCTGGCGGCGGCCGACTCCGCGCGGTGGACCGTCTTCGACCTCCGCTCCCTGCGCGTGGATGCCTACGGCGGGAAGTTCGGGCGCCTGAGCCCCGCCGCGCTCCAGGTGATCGCCGGGTTCGACGCGGTGGTCGTGCTGGGCGGCAGCGCCCCGTCCCACCCGCTGGCCGAGCCGCGGCCGCCCCGGACGCAGGCCCCGTGACGCCCGGAGCAGACCGTTATCCCGATCCCAGGATGGAGTCGGCAGGGGCGGCGGACGCGTTCCTCTTCCTCCGCCTGCCCGGGCGGCTCCGCGTGGAGCCCGGGTGTTCTACAGATTCACCCGGTGCGCCTCGATCTTCCAGATGTCGGCGACCCACGTGCGGCCGCCGTCCTCCGAGCCGTCCGCGCGCCACAGGAAGTGGTCGGGTGTGACCTGGTAGTAGCGGATGCGCGCCCGCATCGGCCCGAACGTCTGCACCACGAAGCGCTGGTCGCCCTCGCTCCACGCGATGCCGGGGTGCCACTGGCCGCTCCGCGGCTGCACGCCCTGGATCTCCCACACGCCCCGCTGCGGGTTGAAGACGCGCCACGTGATGGTGGGATTTTCGGTCTCCCCCACCCGCCAGACGTCTTCCACGATCGCTCCGCCGTGCGTCTTGACGGCCGTCCACGTGCCGGTCCGCACGGGCCGGTAGCCGCCCTGCTCGTCGCGTGACTGGAAGCGGAAGCTCCAGGTGCCGATGAGGAAGTCGAAGTCGCCCGGCGTGCCCCTGCCGACCCGGTCGGCGTCGAAGTTGGCCCCGAGCGTGTCGGGTGCCGGCACGGACGGGGCCGGTGCCTGCCCGTGCGCGGCCGGCGGCGGGGTGAGCGCCAGGAGCATGGCCAGGCACGCACCCGTCGGAACCGTGAAGCGGCGCATCGCAGCCTCCTGAGAAAGGGGGACGAGGACGGCCTCAACGTGCCCCGCCTCCCGCGCGCGAGCACGCCGCCGGGGACGGGCCGCGCCAGCCGGGGCCGAGCCGCGCCCGCGCGCCGTGAACCGTGCGGCTGGGCGCGGGGCGGATTCTGATCGCCCGAGAGCGGCCGAGGACGGCGGAGCTGGGGACGGTCGGATGGAGTCGGCACGCCGGGGAACGTCCTGCCCCCGGCTGCTGTCATCCGTCCCCGCGACACGCGGGTCGGGACGACTCGACGCTACCTTGGCGCCCGGTCCGACCGCGGCGGAGACTCCTCCCGCCGAAGTCGGCGATCCACGCACTCTGTCCGGAGTGCGTCAACTTCACCCCCTCATCTCGTTCCGAGGAGGCAGCGATGCGCATCAAGAGCAGCGTCGAAGCAGGCCGCGGCTGGGGAATCGATCCCAACGGCTGACGCGCCGGGAGCCGGTCCGGTAAGCAGAAGCGGGCGCGC